>JAMOAF010000185.1 GCA_023621895.1 Planctomycetota bacterium | reverse complement strand
CTTGACGATGTCTCCCGAGGAGCAAAAAAGTGAGATTGAAGCTGCCGGGGAGAAACCGATCTACAGCTACAATCAGACGGATTTCGTCAAGGACCGAGTTGCCGTCGAGGTCCAGTTCGGCAAGTACGCCTTCGTTGCCTATGATCTGTTCGTCAAACATCTCGCCTTTTATGTTGGCGATCGTATCGATGTGGGAGTTGAGATTCTTCCAATGAAGTCGCTTCAAAGCCAAATGAGTTCCGGGGTCGCGTACTACGAGGGTGAGTTTTACAATGTCGTTCGCCAAGGCCGAGGTGTCCCGGCGGTTCCCCTTGTTCTTGTAGGCATTGAGCCGTGAGAATCGGATGCCTGACATCCGGTTGCAGTGTCGCCTTCCCTACCGAGCCCAGTGGAAACGACGAGACGGTGCACTGCATTTCAAGAAGGTCGGGCGTGTCTGGTCGGTGAGGATTGTCACGTTTCCGACAGATGCGTCTGGAACCGTCAGCGGCGCGAACATCCGCCTGTCCTGCGTGTCCTTACCGCAAACCAAGTACACCGCTGGCCGATTGCCGCCGGTCCATTTCTTACCCCCCAATCTGGTTCCCAGGATGTCCTCCATGCCAATCAGCATTCCCCGAGGTTTTCGACTAGCCGGCCTTCACTGCGGGCTGAAGAGCGACGCGGAAAAGAACGACTTGGCGCTTGTTGTCACCGACCGCCCCGCCACGGCCGCCGGCGTCTACACGCAAAACCTGGTCTTCGCCGCACCCGTGGCGTGGGACCGGGAGCATACGCCGAGCGATCGGGTCCGCGCGGTGGTGGTCAATTCGGGGAATGCCAACGCCTGCACGGGCAGCCGCGGCTATGAAGACGCCCGGGCCGTCGCCCGATTAGCCGCCGCGGTTTGCGGCGCGGCCGAGGACCAGGCCTTGGTGATGTCGACCGGCATCATCGGCAACTATCTGCCGGTGGAGAAGATCGCCGCCGGCATCGAGTCGGCAAAGTCGCGATTGGCCGATGACGAAGCGAGCGTCCTTGCCGCCGCCGAGGGAATGATGACCACCGACACGGTCCGCAAGCTGGCGGGCCGGACCGTGGCCGCGGGCGCGAGCGAAATCCGCATCCTCGGCATGGCCAAGGGGGCCGCCATGATCGGGCCCAATATGGCCACCATGCTGGCGCTGGTGATCACCGACGCGGCCCTGACCCCCGAGGCTGCCCAGTCCGCGCTCGTCGAAGCCGTCACTGACAGCTTCAACTGCATCAGCGTCGACGGCCACATGAGCACCAACGACACCGTCCTGCTGCTGGCCAGCGGAGCGGCTGGAGGCTCGCCGCTGGCGGACGAGGCCCTGAATGTCTTTTCCGCCGCCCTCAAGGACGTCTGCGTCGAGTTGGCGCGAGCCATCCCCGCCGACGGCGAAGGGGCCGAGCACCTGGTGACAATCGACGTCGAGGGGTGTGCCGACCGCGCGGCCGCGCATAAAATTGCCAAGGCCATCGCCGAAAGCCCGCTCGTCAAAACGGCAATTGCCGGAGCCGACCCAAACTGGGGGCGGATCGTCTCCGCGGCCGGGTATGCGGGCGTCCCCTTCGACCCGGCGGGCGTCGACCTGCTCCTGAACGGGACGCTGCTTTACCAGCGAGGCGCCCCGGTCGCGTCCGACGCCCAGGCAGTCTCCGAGTCGATCCGGTCCAGCCGCGACACGACGATCGTCCTCCGTTTTCGCGAGGGCTCTGGCCGCGTGCGGTTCTGGACAACCGACCTGACGGCGGAATACGTCCGGCTCAACGCCGACTACCACACTTGACGGCGCCGTTTTTTCGCCGGGAGCAGCCCGGCTCGCGGGGCTGCGCCGGCCGCGAACGACCTGCCGTCGCACGCTTCACGCGGACGTGGGACTGTCCCCCCATCGGGCGGCCCAAGACGCAACGAGAACCGCCACCATGGCCAAAGACAAGCTTCGCCGACAGCTTGCCTGGGAAGCCGCCAGGCTGATGTACACGCGCGAAGAGACGGAATATTTTCGGGCGAAACTCAAGGCCGCGCGGCGGATCGCCTCGGGCGACGTGAAGCCGCGCGACTTGCCCAGCAATCGCGAGATTCGCGACCAGGTGCAGGCATTTGCCCGGCTCCACGAGGGGGAACGCCGACTGGAGAACCTCCGCCAGATGCGCCTCGAGGCGCTCCGCCTGATGCGGATTCTGCGCACGTTCAAGCCGCGGCTGATCGGCAGCGTGATGACCGGCCACGTCCGCCAGGGGTCCGACATCGACCTGCACGTCTTCTCCGACAGCGCCGAGGCGGTGGCCGCCGCCCTCGACCAGCAGGGCATGAGCTACGCGATCGAGCGCAAGCGGGTCCGTAAACATGGCGAGGAGCGATCGTTCACCCATATCCACGTTGAGGACCGGTTCGCGTTCGAGCTGACCGTCTATCCGGCGGACAAGGCCCACTACGTGTTCAAAAGCTCCATCACCAGCAAGGCCATCGAGCGCGCCGGCATTGCCGAGTTGGAGCAGCTCCTCAAGCGCGAGTACCCGGACGAGCCGCTTGCCCAGGAGGTCCTCGAGAGCCAGTCGAAGGTCGATCCGCTCCAAATCTACGAGATGCTCCTCTTGCCGCTGGAGCGGGTGAAAGAGAGCCCCGTTTATCACCCGGAAGGCGACGCGCTCTACCACAGCCTCCAGGTGTTCGATCTTGCCCGCGAGGAGCTGCCTTACGACGAAGAGTTCTTGTCGGCGGCGCTGCTGCACGACGTCGGCAAGGCGATTGACCCCCGCGATCACACGATGGCCGGGCTGGAAGCCCTGGAAGGCTTCATCACCGCGCGCACCGCCTGGCTGATCGAGCACCACATGGAGGCCCAGGAGTATCTCAACGGCGCGCTGGGCGCGCGGAGCCGGAGGCGGCTGGAGGCGTCGCCGGATTTCGAGGAGGTTCTGCTCCTGGCCGAGTGCGACCGCGACGGCCGCCGGGTCGGAGTGCCAGCGCCCGAGTTGGACGAAGCCCTGGCGTACCTCCGCGAATTGTCGCGCTCATGCGAATCCGGCCCCCCTTGGTAGAACGGATGCCACCTGCTCGGCCGCACGATGGCGCCCGTCTCCGGATCGGGCTCGTTTCCCGCGCGCCCGCGCTCGTGTGCGGAATTACATCAACGTCTACCGGTCGAGCGCCTGCTCCAGATCGGCGATCAGGTCTTCCGGATTCTCGAGCCCGCACGACAATCGGATCATGTTCTCGCGAATCCCGACCGCCGCGAGCTGCTCCTTGGTGAAGTCGTGGTAGCTCATCACCATCGGCTGTTCGATCAGCGATTCAGCGCCGCCAAGGCTGGGGCCGATTCGTGGAATCCGCACGGCGTCGACGACGTCGGCCGTCTGCCGCCAATCGGCGTCCTTGATCAGGAAGGTGATCAGCCCGCCGTAGCCCCGCATCGTCCGCCTGGCCACCTGGTGATCGCGATGGCTGGGCAATCCGGGATAATAGACCTTTTCGACACGGGGATGGCGCTGGAGGAATTCGGCCACGGCCTGGCCGTTCTCGTTGTGACGCCGCATGCGGAGTTCGAGCGTCTTCAGCCCGCGCAGCAGCAGGTAATTCTCCTGCGGGCCGATGCACATCCCGGTGGCCCCGCGGAGCTTCCGCACCGGCTCGAGTTTCTCCTCCGAGGCGATGATCGCCCCGGCGAGCAGGTCGTTGTGACCCGACAGGTACTTCGTGCAGGAATGGACGACGTAGTCGACGCCGTAGGCGAGCGGCTTGACGTTGTAGGGCGTGGCCAACGTGGCGTCGATCATCGTATCGATGCGGTGCTTCTTTCCCAGGGCGGCAAACCGTTCGAGATCGACCACGCTCAGGTGCGGATTGGTGGGCGACTCGCTGATCAGCAGCCGCGTATTCTCGTTGATGGCCGCCTCCATGCGGTCGTAGTCGCAGGCCGGCGCCTGGTGGGTGACGACGCCGAACTTGCCAAAGTGCTTGTTGCACAACTCCCGCGTGCGGTGGTAGCACTCGTCGAACAGGATCACCTCGTCGCCCGCCTTGAGAACCGCCATCAGGAGACTGCATATCGCGGCCATCCCGGTGGAATAGACGATCGCGCTCTGCCCGCCTTCCAAGGCCGCCAGCTTGCGCTCCGTGACGCGCTCGCTCGGATTCCCGTAGCGGCCATATTCCTCGCGGGGCAGCTTCTGCGCCACGTAGTCCACCGCCGACTGGGTATCGGGAAACGTATAGGTTGCCGCGCAGAAAATCGCGTCGGTCACGGCATTGCCGGATTTCAGCCGATCCTCGCCGGCGTGAACGGCGAGCGTGGAATCGGCTAGCCCGCGGCCGTCGGGTTCGGGTAGGCGGGGTCGTTCGATCATGGCAAATCCTGTTCATCAGGGGCCCGCGGCGGCCGGGCCGCCGCGGGCGTGCGTGAGCGGAAAGACCAACGGACAGGGGACGGGCCGCCGGGCAGGGTCGCCTCCGTGGGAACAAAAAAACCGCGACAGGCGCCCACATGGGCGGTCGCGGCTGTGCTTCGTTTCAGTTGAATCGCAAAAGGCTGGCGAAACGGACCTTGGCGATGGCACTTTAGCAGTTGTGGCTGCAAGCGGCCGCAAATCCCATCGGAAAACCCATTCTATCCCGAGCCGAAGCCGTCTGCAAGCTGGCCAAACGTGCCAAACGCGCCAGACTCGCGATTGGGGCTCCGACTGACCCCGCGGCACACCGGGAGGCAGTTCCGCACAGGTCAAAACGCCCTCGCTGGCGGTCCCCTCATCACGGGGGAACGTGACGGGCTTTGGGAGTAGCCTCGTTGAGGCACTGGCGAGACGCCCGTGGCCAGCCGCCCCTACGCGATCACCCCAACCGAATGCCTCGAAGTCGACTGCTTGCCGAAAATCCACATCCGCCCCACGGCTCGATTGAGCCCATGATGTGCATATCCGCCGCTGGCAACTCGCAATCGTCGTGGCATGTCCGGAAAACTACCACGTCCTTCCCCCTCCGTCAACAACAAAGACTCCCGATCACTTCATTCGTCACTCTTGCCAAGCGGGCCATGATGCGACGTTACGGCACATTTCCAATTATGTTCAGATCGGCTCGTGTCCCCGGGATTCCCGTCAAGTGTCATGCTCTGACCCCGAATGCCGAATGCCGGATGCGGATCCAGCCCGGCGATCGCGGTAAATCCAACTGTAGGAGCATTTCTGGCAATGCCGATTGTAGAACGTGGGGGGATCGTGCGCGGATCGGGCTCCGTGGGGGCCTTAGCACGAAAAAGGGAGCCAATATATGAATCGTCGGTTTGTTTTCGCCGTTGTTGTGAGCGGTCTGATCGGCTCGCTGCCGCAAATGGTCGTTGGTCAAGGGTACGGGACCGACACCCAGAACGTCTTGACCCCCGCTGCGGGTGGGATGGCGGGGGTGAGCGTCGCCCTGCCGCAGGACGGCCCGGCAGCGGTTTTCGGCAACCCGGCTACTCTCGCGCAATTCAAAGGCACCCAGTTTACCCTGGGAGGCGCCTGGGTCGAGGGCTATCCGACGGTGACCCGGCACGGCTTCCTCGATCCCGAGGAAAACTTCAGCGTCACGTCGCGCGCCGAAGGATTTGTGATTCCCCAGATCACCGTCACCCAGGACCTCCGCGAGCGCGGCTTGCCCGGCACGCTAGGACTCGGGCTGGCCGGCACAAGCGGTTTGGGCGCCGAGTATCGCGGCAAGGCGCCGGCCGGGAGCTTCATCAACGATTTCAGCGCCGAGTACCTTGTGCTTGGGCTGAACGCCGGCGCCGGGTTTGAAATCACCGAGCGACTGTCCGCCGGCGCGACGCTGACGCTCGGGACTGGCTTTCAGCAACTCGGTCTCGTGCCAAACTCGGCGATGGTCCACGACTATGCGCTCCGCGGGACCTTCGGGATTGACTATTTGCTCAGTTCCGTCAACACGGTCGGCGCCTTCTATCAAACCAAGGAAGGCTTCACTTATCCCGACGCGATCTTGATCAACGACACCTATCGCGACGTCCGTTTGGATCAACCCGAAACGATCGGGCTGGGCATCGCCAATCGCGGCTTGATGGATGGGGATCTGCTCCTGGCCGCCGACGTCTACTACAAGTTGTGGGAAGATGCGGCCGGATTCGGCGACCTCTTCGTCAACCAGTGGGCGTTCGCGCTGGGCGCGCAGCTCACCCAAGGACGACTGAAGTACCGTGCCGGCTATTCGTACAACACCAACCCGATCAACCACGACGTGGGTGAGAGCTTCAGCGGGCTGCCTCTTCTCCAGGATCGGCTCTACGTCCTCCAGGCTTCGGAAACCGCCGTGATCAACCAACACCGGCTGACCGCCGGCATCGGAGTTGAAGACTTTGTGTTCCGCGGGCTCAACTTCGACGTGTTTGCCGGCGCGCTGCTGAAGGCAACCGATGACTTCGGCCCGCACACAACGGCCTCCGTAGCGGCCTACTACCTCGGCGGCGGGTTGACTTGGCGCTACGGGCTTGGCTCGTAGGGTGGTCCAACGCGACCGAACACCATCCGGTTCCATAGCCAAAACGATTGCCGGAGCCGAAGCACCCAACACAACCACACCGCGAGCGGCGGCCCACCGAGATGCGGTGTCCGGCACCAAAACGGCACGTGGCGGCGGGGCGGTGCTGCCCACCTGGCCCGATGAACGGTTTCGGTTCCGAGATGTGTTTGCGGCCGCACCACCCTACCGCCCGGCGTGCTCGCGGAGGATTCGCTTCAGTTCGGCCACCGTCGCGTCGTCGTGGTGCAACTCCGTATGGCGGGCCGGCACGATCAACTCGCTGCAAACGCCCTCTTGCCTTGCACTGGAAACCGGCACGACCCCGTCGCCTGGCTCGCCGAGAAGCATCGTCCCGCCGGCGCCGATAATTGAATGCAGCCGCACGCCGCGGCCCAGCGGCATTCTCTGCATCGCGCGAAGCAATGGGTTTTCCGGCTCCAAGAGGTCGATGCTCGTCGGTGGAGACTTCCAGAGATACTCGTAGAAGACGTCGCGGTTCTGGTCCATGAGTTGCCGATACATAGGTCTCTCTCCCCCGAATGGGCGTGCGAGACTGGATGCCGCCTGGGCCACCAGGCGTCTCGCCATGGTTGCGCCCCGCTGCGGCGTCCCTATAAACACGACGCGGCTTATCGACGCTGATGGGTCGAAGAAGAAATCCCGCTCCAGCCGCCGGCGCATCTCCGGATCGGTGCGAACGGCCTCCAGCGGCTTCCGCGCCGCGTGCCGCCAGAGAATGTCGTAGGAATAGACCACCTGGAGCCGGGCGATCAGGCCGCCCATGCTGTGGCCTACCAGCACCATCCGCGCCATCGCTTCGTCGCGACAACCGGGATCGAACGTCTCCCTGGCCAAGAGTAGTTGCTCCCGCAAGGCCGCCGCCGATTCCAGCAGCTCGCCGCCAGTCGGATAGCGGAAGTACCAAAACTGATACCGATGGTAGAGATCAGGCTCGGCGCGCAAGTCGTTTACCGCATCCATCCAGGTGAGGGGGTCGGAAAGCAGGCCGTGGATGAAGACCACGGGAATCTTGCCCGGCTGGCACGGCTCGATCATGAACAGTTTGGGCTCGACGCCCGCCTCGGACGGATCGAAAAACCCCTGGAGATTCAGCCGGGGCTGCTCCTTTGCACCGTACGCAAACGGCGCTGAGAGATCCCGCTCGAGCCGCACTCTGGCCGTCCCCAGGGTGACCGACTCAAACACGTGCGGGTTGTAGAATTCCAGACGAGCTTCGGACTGGCTGCCCGGCTCAACCTCGCAACCGTCGCCCGACAACCGAGCAGCGGATTGCGTCAGGCGGAGCACGGCGGTGGCGGCGAATGGCTGTATCGTCCGATGGAATTGTTCCTCAGCGCCGGTGCGCCGCACGATGACCAACGACACGCCTAAGCCCGGCGCGCGATAACGGTGTTTCAGATCGCCGCCTTGAATCTCGCCGGCCGGGACCGCCTGGCAGAATTCAGCCGGCTTCCAGGCAAAACCGTAGTAGCTGATAGGAATCGCGCGGCGGCGCCGACCGTTGCTGACAATCAGCCGGGCACGCGGATCAAGCCGCCTGAAGCGGCTGGCGGCAGCGATCAGACGATCGAGACTCCGCTGGTAGGTCTGCCAGGCTGCCTGGCGATAGGAGTAGGGTACCGCGGCGCACGATGCGCACTCCAGACTTCTCCACGCCTCCAGCGCGGCCCGATAGTAGAGGTCGACGCACGCTTCCTGCCGCTCCTTCTCCCTTTGCAGGCCAGCGGCCAGATCGTTTGCGGCCTGGCGGAGGTTCCCACGCGAGTAGCAGGGCGGCCAGGGCGATGATTCCGCATCCGCTCCGGTCGCCGCACTTGCGCCGGCCAGCGGCAGCGAAGTCACCCGCTCTACGCGCGACCGGGGCAAAGGTTGCTGAGCGAGTAAAGTGGAAGGCTCGATAACGACCAGGAGGATCAGGCAAACTTGGAGGGCTATCGCCGTGCGGGCAGTCACGCCATCGACCGCGGGGTCCAGTCCGCGTTCCACATCTCCCGGTTTCTCGGCCGGATGCCCCCGCACCATCGTTTCACCCCACCTCCTGCCGCAAGTATACCATGATCTTGGGGAGGGGCGGCGGTATCCGTTACCGAAAAGGCAAGTCGCGGTGGGGCGGTGTTGGCGTTCCGGTTTTGTGGACCGATTTGGTTGGTGGCGATCACATGGGTGTTTTCAACCACTCCGGGTTGGCCTGCTCTCGACCACCCTACGGTTCGCAGTTGGACGCCGGACGCCTAGGACCTTCATGCGGTATCGGAGGGTGCTGGGCTTGAGTCCAAGCCGCTCGGCAGCGTTGCCTGCCCCCTTGATTCTCCAGCCGGAATCCTCGAGGGCGCGGATCATCGCGGCGCGGTCGACGTGTGCTGCATTGCGTGACGGGCTTGCGGGCAAATGGCGCCGGGTCCGCTTGAACGATTCTTCGAGCAGCAGGATCTGGCCGGAAGCAAGGATCATGCCGCGCTCGAGGACGTTCTCCAGCTCCCGGATGTTGCCCGGCCAATCGTAGTCGACCAGCGCTTTCATCACCGCCGCCGGAACCCTGGTGATCGTCTTCGCCAGCCGGCCTTGTTTTTTTGCGATGAAGTGCCAGACCAAGAGGGGAATGTCTTCGCGCCGCATTCGCAGCGGGGGGACCTCGACTGGGAAGACCGCAAGGCGATAATAGAGGTCCGGGCGGAACTTGCCCTCGTCCATGGCTTGATGAAGATCGCGATTCGTGGCGGAAACCACGCGAATGTTCACCCGGATCGTCTCCGACGAGCCGATCCGCTCGAACTCGCCTTCTTGAAGAACTCGCAGGAGCTTCGTCTGCAATTCCGGGCCAAGCTCCCCGATCTCGTCGAGAAACAGGGTTCCGCCGTTGGCCAACTCGAACCGCCCGACCTTGTCGGAAACCGCCCCGGTGAACGCGCCTTTGACGTGGCCGAACAATTCACTCTCGATCAGGCTCGAGGGCAGCGCGGCCAGGTTCACTTTGACCAGCGGTCGGTCCTTGCGCCGGCTGTGATTGTGAATTGCCCGGGCGAGCAACTCCTTGCCGGTTCCCGTCTCGCCCAACAAGAGCACGCTTGCGTCGGTATCCGCCACGTGCTCGATCTTCGTCAGCGTCAGCCGCAGCGGTTCGCTATCGCCAACGATCTCGTCGAACCCGTGGGATCTGGCGATCTCTTCCTGGAGGTAAACGTTCTCGGCTCGCAAGCGGTCCGTGAGCCGCTCGACCTCCTTAAGCGCCTCGCGCAATTCGGTCTCGGCCTGCTTGCGCGCCGTGATATCCTCGATGGCTGCGACGAACGCCTGCGGTTCGCCTGCTGCGCCACAGACAAGGGAGAGCGTCACATTGCCCCAGACAACGCTCCCGTCCTTGCGGAGGTAACGCTTCTCCAGCGATTGAAGGGAAACGCGGTCGGCGAGCACCTGTTCGTACAACCGGTCCGACGCCTCCCAGTCCTCAGGCTGGGTCACCTCGCGTAGATGCTTTCCGAGGATATCCGCCGCTGGGTATCCGAGCATGTCGAAGAAGCTCTGGTTGGCCGTCAACAACCTCCGCTGCAATGAGATCCTGGCAATTCCCACCGGAGCGTATTCGAAGGTTGCCCGGTATTGGGCCTCGCTCTCGCGCAGGTTGGTCTCCGCGCGTGTACGCTGCACGGCGTTGGCGATCGCTTCGGCCAGCAGCCTGAGTCGCTGGACGTCGTCGTCCGTCCAAGTGATCTTACGGAAGATCGAACTAAGGACGATGCATCCGCAAACCACGCCGCCTCGGCCGCGAAGCGGCAATTGGAGAGTCGACTGGAAGCCCAACGATTCCCATTGGCGGCGAACAGCGGCCGCGGTGGGGGGCGCGTCTTCGAGGCAATTGAAAATCACAGCCTGGCCCGCCAACAGCACCTGCTCGCTCCAATCGAACGTCCCCATCGGCACATTCTGGTAATCCTCCGCCCGGCTGGGGACCTCCGGGGCGCACCATTCGTGCGTCACGCTCCACGCCGTCAAATCCGGCACGGTCTGGATCACCAGTGCGTAATCCACCCCAATGAATTGGCTGATTTCCCGCAGGCTGTCTCGAATACAGTCGTCGATCTCTGCCCCGGCGCCAGCCGCGAATCGGGCCAGCACCGAGATGACCAAATCGTTGAACGCCTGTTGCCGCGGGAGCGGGTTTTGCATCCACGCAGTATAGGGACAAAGGGCAAGGGGCAAAAGGGTCCATTGCCCCCTTTCTTTGCACCCCAGACAGCCGTCCGCCTCCCGGCGTTCGCTCGGTCGAAACTCGTAACTCCCTTTCCTGCTTTAGGTTCGGTTGATTTCTCCAACACGCATCGGAATTGGCGCAAAGCTTGCACCCACCGGGGCCAGCGGGGCCGTGGCGACCGGCAAGATGGCCGCCGAGGCTGGCCCCCCAATTCTCGACCATGCGGTCAAAGTGCGACGCGCCAGGGAACTTCGGTAGGAGCCGTTGTGGCGATTCGGATCTTCAAGACAACCGATGACCTTCAAACCGTCCTGAAAGTAGACGGCTGGCTCAAGGCGGATGACGTCGAGGAATTGACGCAGGCATACGAAGCCGCGGAGGGAACGACAGTCCTGGACCTGTCGGAGTTGCAGTCGGCGGATCGCGATGGGGCGGAAGTTCTGAGAAAACTCATCGTGCTGGGTGTGGAAATCCGCGGCGCATCCCCCTACATCGAACTTTTGCTGCGCACCAAATCGTGACATCAGGAAGCCATTTTCTTTTCACTCAGGAGCAAATGCAATGAAACGTTGGCATGTCTTCACGTGCATCCTGGCCGCTTGCGCCATGATGCCGGCCTTGACAGGCACCGCCCAAGACCAGGGCCAGAGCGGCAGTTCTCAGTACCAGCCTGCCGTGCCGGCGCCCACCACGGTCAATGCCTACGGAGGTTATCCGGGTTTCTATGGGGGAACCACGGCGGCCGGATCGGCTATGAACGGCATGGCCAACGCGATCAGCGCGAAGGGAAACTACAACCTTTCCACGTCGGCGGCCGCGGTCAACATGACGCAGGCCCAAAAGAACGAGATCCAGAACCGCCAGCTCTATGAGAACACCTATTTTCAAATGAAGGAGACGAACCAGGCGTACCAACGGGCTCACGCGAAGCCTCATCCGACGGAGGAACAACTGGCTCGTTTGGCCCGCGAGGGGGAGCCCCAACCCGTCAGCCCGAGCCAAGTCGATCCCGTCAGCGGGCAAGTCAAGTGGCCGGCTGCGCTGCTGGAAGACAGCTTTGCCCCGGAGCGCGGGCAAATCGAGCAGTTGTTGGCGAAGAAAGCCAGTCAGGGCGCGCTGAGCATTACCGATGAAATGGCCGCCCGCCAGGCGATCGAATCCATGTTCGCCGACTTGAAGGTGCAGATCAAACAACTTCCGCCAATGGACTACGTCCAAGCGCGCGATTTCCTGCAAAGCATGATCTATGCGACGGCCCATAGCACGCTGCATTAGATTCGTCTGCCATCGGACGGCGAGCGTTTGGGCGCTTTACAATTGTCTCCTTTCCCGAACCAACCCTGACAGGTTTAAAGTAATTCACTTACGTGAGCGTTCAATAGAACTGGAGTACAACAGATGACCTCCTTGTCACGAAGATACGGACTGTGTTTTGTCCTCGCCGGCTCGATCGTGCTCAGCGGCACGGACGGCCAGGCAGCGGACTTTTCCGTCAAGGAATTGATCGGTCAACTTGGCGCCGCCGACGCGGCTGCCCGCCTTTTGGCGATCGACCAATTGGGCGCTCGCGGCGTGAATGCCGCCGCGGCCGTTGCCCCTCTGACCTCGTTGCTCAAGGACGCCTCCGCCGACGTGCGGGCACACGCCGCCAAGTCCTTGGGTGAAATCGGCGAGCAGGCCCGATCGGCTGCTCCGGCGCTCCTTTCGCTGCTTAAAGACGACAACCCCACCGTTCGCCGTCAGGCCGTCAAGGCGCTCGGCGCCATCCGCCCGGGTCCAAAAGTCATGATCCCGCTGTTCGTCCAACTCATGAAGGACTCGGATCCGGGCGTGCAAATGCGGATCCTCAGCGCTGTGTCGGAGGCGGGCCAGTCGGCCGTACCAGGTTTGATCGGCGCCCTGAAAGACGACGAGGTGGCCTATTGGGCGTGCGTCGTGCTCCGGCAGATCGGGCCGGCTGCAAAGGAGGCCGTGCCGGCTTTGGCGGAGAAGCTCAAGGATTCTCGCCCGGACATCCGGATCCAGGCAATTCTTGCCCTCGGTGCGATGGACGATGCCGCGCGGACCGCCGTGCCCCAGATCGCCGCGGCCTTGGGCGATGAGCACACGCGGAATGCGGCGACGTTCGTGCTCGGGCAGCTTGGAAACATCCCCGCCGACGCCGAACAGACGATTCGCGCGAATGCCGAGAGCAAAGATCGGTTTCTGAGCACCGTGAGCCTTTGGTCGCTGGCCCGAGTCCACCCCCAGGACGCCGCGATCCGCGGCCGGGCGACGGAGCAGCTCGTGGAGCGGCTGAAGGACCAGGACCCGTTTGTCCGCGGGGTGGCCGCCCATGCCCTGGCCGCGCTTCCTCCAGCGCCCGAAATCACCATTCCGATCTGGGAGAAGGCCATGAAGGGGGCGGATGCGGCGACTGTCCGCTATGCGCTCAGCGCCCTGGCGTCCCTTGGCAAGCCGGCCGTGCCGAGGCTGATTGAAATCTTGAAGGAACACAAAGAGCTCCGCGTCGAAGTGGCTTACACTCTGGGCCAGATCGGCCCGGCGGCGGCCGCCGCGAACGATGCCCTGGCTGGGCTGGTTGCCAACGAGGATGTGAACCTCGCGACGGAAGCGGCCCTTGCGCTGGGCAAGATCGGTCCGGCGGCTGGAAGCGCGGTCCCCGCCTTGTGCGACGCGCTTGGGCGAAATGAGGGAAGGAATGCCCACGCGATCGTTCTCGCTTTGGGAAACATCGGCCCCCAGGCCGCGGCGGCGCAGCCGCTCGTGCTCAAGGCGATGGAAGGCAAAGACAAGTCGCTTGCCGTGATTGCCGCCCGGACGTATGTGGCGATTCAGCCGGCGTCGAGCGCGGCGAAAGCAGCCGCCAAGGCAGTGTCCGTGCTGGCGGCTTGTCTGAGCGACCCGCTGCCTGAGACCCGGATGGCGGCCGCGGAGAACCTGGAGCTGCTGGGCCCGTTGGCCCGCCAGGCCGTTCCTGCCCTGGAAAAGGCAGCAAAAGACGACGTGAAGGGCGTTCGCGAGGCCGCCGCCAAGGCGCTGAAAGCGATCCAGTGAAGACCCGAATCGGGAGCAAAACGATGAGATCCGTTCTGGCGTATTATCCAAGGCGCCGTGGGATGCTGGCGAGCACGATTGCCATCGCGCTGCTTGTTCTTTCGGCCGGACCGATCGTGGCTCAGCAAACCACCGGAGCGCCGGGGTGGCCCGCTGCTACCGCAACGCTTGCGGGCGCGCAGACCTTGCCGACGTCCGCTTCCCGCTCCGCGTCGGGAGACGCGGAGTGGCGTCCGGACCGGACCATATTGCCCATCCAGATGCCCGATCCCCCGGTCTACACGGAACTGGATGTGCGGAGCGTCAAGCAAAAGCCGCCGTACTACCAGGTCACGGCGCCCGAAGGAGCGCCCAACGTGCTGATCGTGCTGATCGACGATATGGGTTTTGGAGTCCCCAGCACCTTCGGCGGCCCGGTGCCGATGCCGACGCTCGACCGGCTTGCGCAGAGCGGTTTGCGTTACAACAACTTCCATACCACGGCGCTCTGCTCGCCGACCCGCGCCGCGCTCAAGTCCGGTCGCAACCATCATGTGAACAACATGGGCTCGATCACGGAGACCGCAACGGACTTTCCGGGACAGACGGGGCAGATTCCCAACGCCGTCGCGCCCGTGGCCGAGATGCTGCGGCTGAACGGCTACAGCACGGCGGCCTTTGGCAAGTGGCACGAGTTGGCCACTTGGGAGACCGGCGTCTCCGGCCCCTTCGACCGATGGCCGACCGTAGGGGGAGGGTTCGACAAGTTCTACGGCTTTCTCGGCGGCGAGACCAACCAATGGGCTCCCCTTCTCTACGACGGGGTAACCCGCGTGGAGTTGCCCGCCGACCCGAACTATCACTTGATGGCCGACATGACTGATGAGGCGATCGCCTGGGTCAAGTTTCAGAAGGCGCTCACGCCGGACAAGCCGTTCTTCGTCTACTTTGCGCCGGGGGCGACTCACGCGCCGCATCATGTGCCCAAAGAGTGGATTGCCAAGTGGAAAGGCAGATTTGACCAGGGCTGGGATACGCTTCGCGAGGAAACGCTCGCCCGCCAGATCAAGCTCGGAGTCGTGCCGCCGGGCACAAGACTGGCCCACAAGCCCGAAGCGATCAAGGATTGGGACAAGCTCTCGGACGACGAACGGCGCCTGTTTGCCCACCAGGCCGAGGTCTACGCGGCCTTCGCGGAAATGACCGACTACGAGATCGGTCGTCTGGTCGGAGCGATCGAGAATCTGGGCAACTTGGACAACACCCTGATCTTCTACATTGCCGGAGACAACGGGACAAGCGCCGAGGGCGGCATGAACGGCATGTTCAACGAGTCAACCTATTTCAACGGCGTCGAAGAACAGGTGCCGGACTTGCTGAGAGTGCTCGACAAGTGGGGTTCGCCCGAGACCTACCCGCACATGGCCGCCGGCTGGGCCGTCGCGTTCGACTCGCCTTTCGAGTGGACCAAGCAGGTCGCGTCCAGCTTTGGGGGCACGCGCAACGGGATGGTCATCCATTGGCCCAAGGGTATCCGCGCGAAGAACGAGATCCGCAGCCAGTTTCACCACGTGATCGACGTAGCGCCGACGATCCTCGAGGCGGCCGGCCTGCCCGAGCCCAAGGTCGTCAACGGCACGCCCCAGGTCCCGATCGAGGGCGCGAGCATGCGATATACGTTCGACAACGCGGGGGCGAAGAGCCGCCACGCCACGCAGTATTTCGAGATCTTCGGCAATCGGGCCATTTACCACGACGGGTGGCTGGCCGGCACGGTGCATAAGGCGCCTTGGGAGATCAAGCCGCGCCGCCCGCTCGACGACGACGTCTGGGAGCTCTACGACACGCGGAGCGACTTCAGCCTCGTCGAGGACCTCGCCGCCAGGAACCCGCAGAAACTCAAAGAGCTCCAGGCGCTCTTCCTGCACGAGGCGGAAAGATACCACGTGCTGCCAATGGACGACCGCTTCCTCGAGCGGACGAATGCAGCGCTGGTCGGCCGACCGGACTTGATGCAGGGTCGCACCTCGCTCACGCTCGCCGAGGGAATGGCGGGCATCCAGGAAAACGTCTTCCTCAACGTCAAGAACAAGTCGGTCACGATCACCGCCGAACTCGAAATCCCCCAGGGTGGAGGCAACGGCGCGATCCTCGTGCAAGGCGGCCGTTTCGGCGGCTGGGCCTTGTACATGAAGGATGGCAAGCCGGCCTACTCATACAACATGCTCGGCCTGGAGCGATCGACCATCCGTTCTCCCCAGGCGATCCCGCCGGGCAGGGCGACGGTCCGATTCGACTTCCAGTATGACGGCGGCGGCCTCGGGAAGGGTGGCACGGGAACGCTCTCCGTCAACGGCCGGAAGGTTGCTGAGGGTCGCATCGAGCACACGCAGCCGATGATCTTCTCCGCCGACGAGACGGCCGACGTGGGTGTTGACCTCGGAACGCCGGTCGTCGAAGCCGTGGGCGTCGAATCGCAATCCCGCTTCAACGGGAAGATTCCAAAGGTCACGGTTGAGGTTCGCGACGTGAGCCCGCAGGCCGAGGCCGCAGTGAAAAGGGCCTTGGCGGAGGTCATCCATAAGACGGAGTGATGTCCAAGAATGGAAAACCTCCTCACTCGTTCCAACGTAATTCTCGATTCCTTGAGCGACGGTGTCTACGTCTGTGATCGGGACCGCCGAATTGTCTACGGGAGCAAGTCGGCCGACCGGATCACGGGCAGGACGCGGGAAGACGTAATTGGCCGCCGATGCCTCGACGACGTGCTCTGCCACATCGACAAGGACGGCCACCGACTCTGCGGCGAGGAGTTCTGCCCGCTCCACCGGTCGATGGTCACCGGGACCTCGTCCTCCGTCCCCTTGATCGTCTTCGCCGAGTCCAAGCACGGCGGCCGGGTGCCGATGCAGGTCTCCGTGGCGCCGATCCGCGACGCCGGCGGAGAATTCATCGGTGGCGTGGAGATGTTTCGCGACGCCTCCGAAACATTGGCTGACTTGGAGCGGGCCAAGCGGATCCAAACGCTGTCTCTCGAACAAGACGTGCCCGACGATCCGCGGATCCGTTTCTCAACCATTTACACCCCCCATGACATCGTGGGGGGCGACTACTTCGCCATCCGACAACTCGACTCCGATCACTACGGTTTTCTGCTTGCCGACGCGATGGGCCACGGGGTCGCCGCCGCGCTGCACACGATGCACCTCAGCTCGCTGTGGAGCCGGTTCTATCGCATGCTGGCCCGCCCGGCTGAATTCGCCGAAACGGTCAACAACGACTTGTGCAAGATGGTCAAGGACGAATCCTTCGCCTCGGCGGTCTGCGGACTGGTCGACGTGCGAAACAAGGCCCTTTGTGTCGCCGCGGCGGGAGGTCCGCCGCTGGTCGTCTTCCGATCGGCCGGCAGGGTCGAACTCATCGATTCCCCGGGGATGCCGGTCGGCGTGATGGATGACACCGTCTATGAGGAGACGATCGTCAGCCTCGCTGCGGGAGACCGTCTCCTCCTGTTCAGCGACGGCGCCTTCGAAGTCCACAACGCGCAGAACGAGCTGCTCGGAGTCGAAGGACTGCTCCGGATTCTCAAAGGACTGGGTTATCCGGCGACGGCCCTCAAGAGCGAGTCGCTCGAAGAGGAATTGCTCGAGTTGTCCAACGCCATCCGGCTCGATGATGACGTAACATTGATTGACGTGTATTTCGCTTGACGGAAATTGATCGCTACGGGGAACTGTTTTCGCCCGGTCAGCCCCGGGGTGTGACAAGTCACGACGAAAACTGCCTTTTTCTGGGGATTCTCCAGACCACCATGAGTCTCAGGAGCAAGCGTATGAGAATGTCGCTTCTTTCCGCGGGCCTTGCCGCCATCCTGGCCGCGGCGCCGGCCACGGCCCAGCAGAACCCCGTGGCGCCGGGTTCACCCGCCGCCGCGTCTACCGGCACTGCGGGGAAGGACTCCCCCTCCCAGAAACCTCGCGACGCCGCGGCCGACCTGGCCGCGATCCGCGCAACCTCGCAGGCCTTTGTCGCCGCGTTCAACAAGGGCGACGCGAAGGAAGTCGCCGCGCTTTGGACCGAAGATGGTGATTATATCGACGACGCCGGGCGATCCTATGCCGGGCGCGATGCGGTCGAGAAAGGCTATGCCGCCCACTTTGCCGAGAACCCAAACACGCAGATCCGCATCGTCATCGACTCGCTGCGGCTGCTGAGCGACACGGCGGCGATCGAAGACGGCCGAGCCGTGGTGGAGCCGCCTCCTGCCGGCGCGCCCGCCATCGGCAAATACACGGTGGTCCATGTCAAGATCGGCGGCAAGTGGCTCATGTCCACGGTCCGCGAGACCCGGTTGGAGACGCCCTCGGCCTATCGCAATGTCGCCGACCTGGAATGGCTGATCGGCGTCTGGACGGCCGAAGAACAGGGCGCAAAGACCGAGTCGGTGTGCCGGTGGGTCGCCAACAAGAGCTTTGTCGAACGCACCTACACCGTCACCCAAGCCGATGGCGCGACCGCTTCCGGCGTGCAACTGATCGGCTTCAATCCGCAGGAAGGCTGCGTGCAGTCGTGGAATTTCAGCTCCGACGGCGGGCACGCCGTGGGCGTCTGGTCGCCAAGGGCCGGCGGCTGGGCTGCCGAAATCCGCGGAGTGACCGGCGACGGCGCCCCCACCACGGCGGTAAACCTGCTTACGCGGCTCGACGACAATGCCTACGTCTGGCAATCCGTCCAGCGAACTGCCGGCGGAACGCCGCTCGCCGATACGGATGAAGTCGTTCTCAAACGCCGTCCTGCCGGTCGCTGAGCCATCGTTCGCGGGGACCGTCCCGACGCTTGAAGCGAAGAGCCAATCGCGGCGGATATGCCGGTGCGGTTCGCTGAAACGGGATTGCGGCCCGCGGGCCCATTGAAGGTGTTGAAATCCTGCATGCCTGCTGAGGAGATAGAAACATGTTCCGGCGATTCATGATTACCGTACTGAGCCTGAGTCTGGTTTTCTGCCTGCCGGCGGCCGCAAGTTGGGCCCGCGGTTTTGGCGGAGGCGGTTTTCACGGCGGAGGAGGGATCGGCGGCGGAGGCGGCTTTGGCGGTGGTGGTTTCGCTGGAGGCGCCGGACACAGCATGGGAGGCCTTGGCGGTGGCTTCGGCGGCGCCGGGCTCGGTGGCGGTGGATTCGGAGGAGCGGGACGCAGCCCGGCAGGGTTCGGTGGTGGAAGCGGCGCCCTCGGCGGCGGTGGGTTCAACCGCGGCGCCGGTGGATTGGGTGGGGCTGGCGGGCTTGGTGGTGGACTGGATCGCGGCGCCGGCGGCTTGGGCCAGGGCGCGTTTGGCGGCGCTGGGGGGTTCGGTGGCGAGTTGAACCGCGATATTGGCGGCCTGGGCCAAGGCGGACTGGATCGCGGCGGCTTTGGCCAGCCCGGCCTGCAAAGGCCCGGCAGCCTTGGCGGCGGCACGCTTGGCTCGCAAGGCTTGGGCGGCGATCGCTTCTCTTCCCCGAGCCGCAGTCAACTGAACAGCTTCCTCGGTCTGCCGTCTGACGAAGGCCTGCACAACCTCAGCGGCGGCCAGCGACTGACCGGCGACAACTTCGACGTGAACCGCGGCACGGTAGAAGGGCCGCGCGGCGGCCAGGCAGCCGGCGTGACCGTGACCGGCCCGCAGGGCAATACGGTCGGCCGAGGCGTGGCCGTCGGCCCGAACGGCGGCGTGGCCACCGCCCGAGGTTTCGAGGGCGCCGGCGGCGCCGCCGGCATCAAGGGCGCCGCGGTTGGCCCGAACGGCCGCGTCGCCGCCGGTGAAGCAGTTCGCGGGCCCAATGGCGGCGCGGCGGCTCGCGGCGTCATCGCCGGCCCGCACGGCGCGGCGGCCGGCTTCGTCCGTGTCTCGCCTTCCGGCCGCTACACTGCGGCCAGCGCCGTTCGCGTCAATTTCAATCACTGGGACGTTTATGGCCCGGGCTGGTACGGCGGCCATCCCGGCGCCTGGTTTGCCGCCGGATGGGCTGCCGGCGCGGCATGGAGCGCGGCCACCTGGGATTCCGTGGGCGCATGGATGGACTACTACCCGGGCCCGCCGGTCGTTTACGACTATGGCAACAACGTGACGTACCAGGACAACCAGGTCTATGTGAACGGCCAGGACGCCGGCACGGCGGAGCAATACAATCAGCAAGCGGCCGACCTGGCGGCCGCGGGCGCGCAGACCGCCGCGCCCTCCGAGGGCGAGTGGCTGCCGCTGGGCGTATTCGCCCTCACCAAGCCCGACCAGTCGAAATCCGATGTCACCGTGCAGCTTGCCTTAAACAAGCAGGGGATCGTGCGCGGCAACTACACCGACACGATGACGAACCAGACCCAGATCGTCCAGGGTTCGCTCGACAAACAGTCGCAACGAGTCGCCTTCACCGTCGGCGACAACGCCGCCAACGTGATTGAGACGGGACTCTATAACTTGACCAAGGACGAAGCCCCCTGCGTGATCCATATTGGAGAGGACCGCACGGAGCAATGGCTGCTCGTGCGGCTCAAGCAGCCCGACAGCGGGAGCTGAACGAGCGCGCGGATCGGGCTGCGCCGGTGATTGTCCGCTTTTCTGGGCTAAGGCGGGCCGGCAACTTGTTTGATGGAAGGACGCGCATGGAAAGGGACTGCCCCCTCGGAGTGTGCCCATGGAAACCGCGCAAGTCGGCGAATTGACGCCGAAGCCGAAGAGCCGCCACCGCTGGAAGTCGGCGGCCTGGCTTGTGATCGCCGCGATCGTGGCCTATCTCGCCGTCGCTTACGTCGTCATGCCGCTCGGCTGGACGCGGTATGAGAAACGTCATCCCTGGCTGGCTGAAATGCCCGGAGTGACGCATACGAAGGACGGCATCCCCGGCGACCCGCTCAACGTCGCGCTTGTCGGAACCGAAGCAGATGTCCATCAAATCATGCTCAAGTCCCAGTGGCATCCGGCCGACCCGCTCTCGCTGAAGAGCGATCTGCGGATCGCCGCCGACAGCGTTCTCGAGCGGCCCTACGAAGACGCCCCCGTGAGCGACCTCTACCTGTTCGGCCGCAAGGAGGATTTGGCGTTTGAGCAGCCGGTCGGCCCCGATCCCCGGCAACGGCACCACGTCCGCTTCTGGAAGTCGGAAAAGCCCGACGCCGACGGCCGCCCCGTGTGGATCGGGGCAGTAACCTTCGACGAGCGCGTCGGGCTGAGCCACACGACCGGCCAGATCACGCACCACATCGGGCCGGATGTCGACGCCGAGCGAGACCGATTGTTTCAAGGCCTTGAGGCGACCGGCGGCCTGGTCGAGAGCCACTATGTCGACGATTTCCACAAGGTGCTTGAAGGCCGCAACGGCGGCGGCGACCCCTGGCGCACGGATGGGCGGCTGGCGGTGGGCGTGATTTGCCAGCCGTGAGCACGTATCCGTTTGCCAGGGCGCACGCCTTGTTCAAGCCAGAGAAAATCCAGAAATACTTCCGATGATGCGCGTTGCCAAACGTCTGACCGGGCTTGGACTGGCTGCGCTGGGCGTAGCCGGGATCATCGTCTGCCTGATTGCCTGTGCGGCAGTGTGGATCTTCGTTTCCCGTGCGCAGCAGCTCAATGCGCAGGGGTTCAACCAGGCCGAGAAATTGGTCGTCGAGGTTGACCGGCGCGCGGCGAGAGCCGTCGACGCGGTCGGCCAGACACGCGATCTAGTCGACGCGCTGAAGCGGGCGCTGTAGGAACGGCCCAAGGAGCTGGCAGCCGAGCGGGTGTTGCCGCTGCCCGAGATCGACAACCTGGAGCGGCGGGTCGCCTCGGCATTGGAACGTGCGGACGGCCTGGTCGAGATTCGACAGAAGCGCGACGTGGACATCAATCTCTCGCAAATCACGAAGCTCCCGCTCGGCATTGTTGCCAGGCTGGATGTCGTGGAAGAGCAAATCGGCGCATTTCGGAGCTATCTTGATCAAACGAAGACTCGCCTCAGCCAATTGCAGCACAAGATTAAAGTGTGGCTTTTCGCCGGCGAGTGCCTGATCCTGCTGCTAATCCCATCCGAGCCGGGAGGCGCTTCTGTCGGTTTTGAATACCGGCGAACGTACTGGGCCACCGTTTCCCGGTGGATGCCCAGCTCTTGGGCGATACGAGTGAACGTCCAGCCTTGTTGACGTAAGGCCAA
>JAMOAF010000234.1 GCA_023621895.1 Planctomycetota bacterium | reverse complement strand
GTAGAACCACAGTTCCTTGCCTTCGCGCTGCACTTCCTGAAACCGCGGGTACCAGAGGTTGAGATGGCTCAGTTTGGGCACGTAGATATCGAGTTCGCCGAAGTATTCGGCTTCTACCGCCTCGATCACCCTCACACTCGGCGCCATCTCGTGCACCTGGTCCACGACAGCCGCGTACGATTGCTCGTGACTGATGAACGGTTCGTCGGCGATGTTTACGGCGACCCGGCCCTGCCACCCGTTCTTCTGAATCACGGTTTCGAGCGCGGGCAGCCGGCTCATGGCCGCGGGGACCCCCTCGGCGCGGCCCTCGGGGGAAACGTGCGGCCCAACAAGCCGCCCCACGGCGTGCAGATGAATCTGGCGGATGCCGTGCTCGAACGCCGTTGCCGCGTAACGCTCAAAACGCGAGGTGTCATACCCAACGGCCCCGTCGGCCTGCTTGACCTCCTGCACCAGTTCGCTCAGCGAAGACTGGATGTCGGTCTGGCGGTGCGCCGCCAGAAACGTGCAGCATTCGCCCAGAAACCGGTAGTACTCGTCGGAATACGCGGGAATCTTGTCCTCGAACCCTAATCCAGGAAAACGCCACCAGTTCACAACCGAGAGATGCCGCTCGCTGGGCATGGCGAAGTTCCAGACGTGCAGGATAACAGGCAATTGGGCCGAAATATCGCCCGCCGTAACCGCCAACACACCCTCATAATCGCCAGGCGCCGCGTCTTCGGGAATATGCGCCTCGAGCCAGACGGCCTGGGACTCCCCAGCCTTCAGCGGGATGCTCGCGCCCTCCCAGAACGGGTCCGGGATGCTGTTGGGCGCTTTCGCCACAAGTTCATCTTCGGGCAGCCCTTCCGAGTTGCGATCGATGGCAATGTAGCGCTCCCACTGCAGCGTCACGGCCCCCGCGGGGATTACCGCGCCCGTCTCCCGGTGCTTCAGGTCCGTGATGGACACGCCGGCCGCCTCGATATCGGCCGCCGGCCGCACGGCCGCCTGTGCGCTGGCCGTTTCGTTGCGCGCACCCTGGATAAGCAGCGGCTGGGGTCCCTCGGGAGGCGGAACCGCGTCGCGCAACACCTTGGCGAGCGGCGGCGGCGTCCAAACGGTCAGGACCGCCTGTTCCCCGGCATACGCGGTTGCGCACACAATGACCAGAAGCGTTAACAGAGATTTGGCGTTCATGGAATGCTCCTATCCTCTTGTTCTTTGACGTCCCCGGCGCCGCCCCTGCAACCGGGAAGCGGGTATCCGCAAGACAGAGCCAACGGGCCTCACCACGCGCCAGAATATCGGCTGTGGACGTTCCGCGCAACCCCCGCCGGCTGCGGAGACGGTCCGCAACCGCCGCCCCATTCCCCCTGAGAACCGGTAGATGGGTAAGACCTGTCTTCGCCGCGCGATGCCTGCCGCGGGATTTCGGGTATCATGGCTCCGCAACGCAACCGGCGGAGAAGACCGGCGATGGACCCCAACGAGACGATGACGAGGGGTGAAACCGCACCCGAGAACGAGCCCGGACCCGAAGCGCCCAACCACGGCCGGTTCCGCCCGGTTATCCTGCTTTTCTACGCGGCGCTGGTGCCAGCGTTTGGAGTGGGCGGCATGCTGCAATGGGGCGGCGCGCTCAAGCCACTGAGGGAGCCGTTCGGCGGCCTCTTCGCGTACCTCATCGGCCTGCCCCTGAGTCTGTTGACATGGCCTGCCCACGAATACGCCCTCGAACGCATGGGCCCCGGTGCGGGCGCCAACGCACACTCGGAGTTGAGCATGGGCGCGGCGGTCATCTTCCTGGTCTGGGCGGCTTTCTTGTGGGGGCCCATCCTGGCGGCGTTCCGGCGCAAAGCTCCTCTCTGGCTCGTCTTCTTGTTTCAATTCACTGTGCTGCTCACCGTCTTCGGTCTCTTCTGGGAATATGGGAACGGATAAACCATTCTTGGCGTGAACGCAACCGGGTTGCGGAAAGGCCGTCCGGTTATTAGACTAGCCTGCATCGGCGCAAATGCTGGTGAGGAACGCACGGGAACGGGGACAGGCCGGTCTCGTCATGCGAGGCGCCTGATGCAATCGGCACTGTTCCCGCTTTGGAATGCGAGCGGAAAGGAGCGACCCATGCCCAAATACACCATTGGCCTTGATTACGGCACGAACTCGGTGCGCGCCCTGGTCGTCGACGTGGCGAACGGCCGCGAAGTCGGCACGGCGGTCTGGAATTATGCCCACGGCAAGGAAGGCGTAATTCTCAGCAACGACCCGAACCTCGCGCGGCAGCACCCGGCCGACTACGTCAAGGGCGCCGAAGTGGCAATCGCCAAGGCGCTGGCTGCCGCAAAGAAAGCGGTCAAAGGGTTCAGCCCGGACCAAATCATCGGCATCGGCGTCGATACGACGGGCAGCACGCCCTTGCCAATCGACGAGAACGGGTGCCCGCTGGCCTTTCAAAAGCGCTTCGCGAAAGAGCCCGCCGCGATGGCATGGTTGTGGAAAGACCACACGGGCATCGCGGAAGCCGAAGAAATTACCGCAATGGCCAGGACCGACCGGCCCCAATACCTCGCAAAATGCGGCGGCACCTATAGCAGCGAATGGTTCTTCAGCAAGATTCTTCACTGCAGGCGGGCCAATCCCAAGGTGTTTGAGGCCGCGTACTCATGGATCGAGTGCGCCGACTGGATCCCCGCCATGCTGACCGGCAACGAAGCCCCCGGCAGCTACGTGGCGTGCGTGTGCGCTGCCGGACACAAGGCCATGTACAACGACGCGTGGGGCGGCTATCCCGATAAGGAGTTTCTGTCGAAACTGGACCCGGCACTGGGCGTGCTTCGCGAGCGGCTCAAGGCCAAAGCCTTCGCCATCGACACAAAGGTCGGCGGCCTGTCGAAAACGTGGGCAAAGAAGACGGGGCTGCCGGAAGGGATTCCCGTGGCCGCCGGCGCGTTCGACGCGCATCTCGGCGCCGTTGGCGCAGGCATCCAGCCGGGCATTTTCGCGCGCATCGTCGGCACCAGCACCTGCGACATGGCGGTGGCCTCGATGGCCCGCCCGCCCGCGGATATACCGGGGCTCTGCGGCATCGTCCCCGGCAGCATTCTGCCGGACGCGATCGGGCTCGAGGCGGGCCAGTCCGCCGTGGGCGACATTTTCAACTGGTTTGTCAACTACATCCAGCCCGGCGGCCCCAAGGCAGGGTCCCACGAAGCACTCACGAAAGAGGCCGCGAAAATCGCTCCAGGCGCGTCGGGACTCCTTGCGCTGGACTGGAACAACGGCAACCGCACTGTCCTGGTCGATCAACGCCTGACGGGCCTGTTGCTTGGGCAGACGCTCTATACCACGCCGGCGGAAATTTATCGCGCGCTGATCGAGGCGACCGGGTTCGGCGCCCTCACGATCATCAACCGGTTCGAAGAATACGGCGTCCCGATCCGGCGCGTGATCAATTGCGGCGGCATTGCCGAGAAGAATCCCCTCGTCATGCAGATATACGCCGACATCATGGGCCGCACGATGGAAATATCGCGTTCGGCGCAGACCTGCGCCCTGGGCGCGGCCATTGCCGGCGCCGTCGTCGCGGGCAAGAGGGCGGGCGGCTACAGCAGCATTGCGGCCGCCCAGAAAGCCATGACGGGGTTAAAGGCGAAGAAGTACACGCCCGGCCCCAGGGCGCGCCGCGTCTATCAGGAACTGTATCCGCTGTACAAGGCATTGCACGACGCCCTGGGCACGCAATCCTGGTCCGGCAACCTGCATCACATCATGAAACGCCTGCTCGAGATACGCGCAAAGGCCCGTAAATAACGCCCCGAAAGCGCATCGGGGTCATCGCCTCAGGGTATGAACGATGTCTTGGGCGTGAGCGAGCAGACCCATTCGGCCAGGAGCTGCGCGGCGTGCTCGGCGTCCGTGAGAGACAACAGTTCGACGGGCGAGTGCATGTAGCGGTTGGGCACGCCAATGAGCCCCGTCGCGACGCCTTGGCGGCTGAGCTGCATGGCGTTGGCGTCGGTGCCCGTGGCGCGCGGCGCCGCCGCCACCTGGTAGGGGATATTGTGCTTCTTCGCCGCGGCGATGAGCTGGCGGTTCACGATGGGGTTGATGTTCGGCCCGCGCGAAATGACCGGGCCTGCGTTGATCTTCTGCTTGCCGAACCTGCGCGCGTCAACGAAGGGATAGTCGGTGGCGTGGTCCACGTCCACGGCAATGCCGGCGTGAGGGGCGCACCCGTAAGCGCTTGTCGTGGCGCCGCGCAAACCGATTTCCTCCTGCACGGTCGTAACGCAATAGACCGCGCATTGGATCTTGCGCCTGGCGATGAGCCGCATGGCCTCCAGCACCACGAAGGCGCCGATCCGGTCGTCGAACGCCCGCGCCACGACCTTGTTGTCGCGCAATTCAACAAACCCTGCATCCACCGTGATGGGATCGCCGATAGCGACGACTTTCTGGGCATCTCTCTGGTCCTTGGCCCCTATGTCGGCCCAGAGCTGGTGGAGTTTGAGCGGCTTGCCCTGCTCTTCTTTCTCGATGAGGTGAATCGCAGTGCGGCCGACGACGCCGGGCACCGGGCCGTGTGCCCCGTGAACAATGATCCGTTGACCGTCCAGGACTGACGGGTCAATGCCGCCGATCGCGACGAATCCCAAAAAACCGTTCTCATC
>JAMOAF010000637.1 GCA_023621895.1 Planctomycetota bacterium | reverse complement strand
CGGATGCCAAAGCGCGTGGAAGCGGTGCTTCTCTCCCCGCCCATCATCGTCATGGATGAAAAGTTGCAGGCCGAACGGCGTCCCCGCACGAGGGGCCATCTTCAGGTTCTTCCATGGCAGGCACGCCTCGACGATGTAGCCCTCCGGCACCTTTTTCACGGCAATTTCGGCCGTCAACGCTTCACCGGCGGCGGCCTTTCGGTAGTCGTCGAAGCGGCTTTGGGGCTTAACGCCGCCGGGGGCCGTTTCTGGGGCAATCAGGAGCCGATAGCTGTCAGCCGAGCCGCGTTGCGGCGCGACGAACACCTCCACGCAGTCGCCGTGCTCAAGCGGCTCGTTCGCCGGCGCTGTCCGGACAACGTCGTCTTTCACGTGGGCCAAGAGGAGGATTCCATGCTCGTTCCAGCCGACCCTCAAGGAAGGATCGAAATTCTTGGCCGGGCGGAGCTTCCCGCCGACTCCCGGCAGAGATACGACCTTCAGGCCCGTCTCGCCCCAGTCCTTCTCATCGCCGTCAACGCTGATCGCTACCCGAGGAATATCGCAGTCGGGCAGGCTGGGCGTGACATAGGTCCAGAGCGAATCGTAGCGCGCTGCCGACGCCGAGACGCCCAAATGCAGGCACTTGCGACCAGGCTCGTCGCGACCCGCGGGAACGGCGCTCAGGAACACCTCGAACGAATCGTCATTCCAAACCGGCGCGTCCTGCTCCGAGAGGGACTTCTTCCACGGAATGACGTTTCCCGCCGAGTCGACCGCGGCCGGCCGGTGGTAGGCCAGATAGAGATTCTGCTCGTCGTGGCGGAGTGAGACCCAAGCGCTGTCGCCATCGATGGAAACGGCCTTGTAGCCGTCCCAGCAAGGTTCGTCCGCCCGCCCATCCATCACGGGCGCACGGTCCGCGGGCCACGAGCTGATCGCCCGATCGAAAATCTCCAGATCGAGTTCCGCGCGCAACGGACCCTTCAGTCCGCTGGTATAGACCCACGGCCGATCGGCGCCGGCGATCTGCACGTTATCCGCGTTGACGCGATAGGCCCCATACACCTCCGAACCGGCGAAACGGAACGGTATGGCGATGTCCTGTCGCCTGCCCGGCGTTTCCGGTCGCGGCGACGCCAGCCAGAGAAGACCTTCGCCGTCTCGCTGGTCGCCGGGAGAGCCCAAGTTCAAGGCGACTTGGCGGACTGGCGTCGTGGGGAGTCGATTGTAGAAAACCGACCAGCTTTCCTCCTTGCGAGTCGGAACCAGGGCGATCGTCGTTTGGAAGCAGTAAGAGCAGGTACAACTCGCATCGCCGGGCGGCATCAGCACAAGCCCACCGGCGACGACGGCGTTGACGTGGCAACCGGCGCGGATGCCGCCAAAATTGTGAATTCCAGAGTCCCCTGCCAGATCATACATTCCCAGCGTGCCGGATCGGAACAGAAGCAGATTCGGCCCGGCTGAAACCGAGCCGCAGCCGTAGGACCGGGCGAAGCTCCAAGGAGATTCGGCGGAGGTAAACGGGTCGTTACGGAAGACCGGCTTGCCGGTTTGCAGGTCATACGCCGCCGGCTCGCCGTAGATCGTGTCGCCGACGATTACCGGAAACCGCGCCATCGAGACATTGCCGTTATAGAGCAGCCTGCCCGTGGACGCTTCATATCCACTCATTCCCCGGCCACCGGTGGCTACCAGGACGCCCTGAGCCGACCATAGCTCGGTGCGTCCCGCGATCCCCGCTTCCGTTTTCCAGGCGACTTCGCCGGTCGAGACGTCCAGGGCAACGAGGCGCCAACTCGCCGGCAGACGTTCACCGAGCCTCTTCGCCCGGGCAACGCGCTCAGGACTCGTCTGCTCGATCAGGTAGACCAGGCCCGCATCCATTGAAATCGCGTTGTTGCCGATGGTTCCATCAGCCGAATACGCCCAGCGCGTCTTTCCATCCTTGCCCACGAGGAAAAGGTGGCGGCCTTCCCGGGGATCGCCCACGCTGCCCAAGACTCCTTGGCTGCCGACAGCCAGGTAGCTCCAGGCGAGCGATTTGGTTTCCTGGCCGGCAAGGCCCAAGCGATCGAGCGGCAGATCATAGAATCGAACCGTGTTGCCCGTCACGGCATCCAGCAGCGCGCACTTCTTTCCCGTGGCAACGTAGACACTGTCCTCGTCGACCGCCACGTTGCTTCCGGCGGTGTTGGCCGGGAACCGGCCGGCCTGGGGAAGTTCGCGGCGCCACAACAGTCGCCCATTGTAGGCGTCGACCGCCATCAGGCTGTACTGGCCGATCACGAACATCCGGCCGTTGACGCACAGCGGGGCCGGGCCTTTCCAATGGCGTGCGATCATCCTGGCAGGTCCTGGGTCACCGAACCAGAGCAGCTTTAGCGGTAAGCGGACGCGCCGGTCGGTCGAGCACCCGCTCTTCGCCGCATCGGCGTACTGATGGGTCCAATCCCCGGCCCCGGGAAGCCTGCCGCGCACGACTCGGACCGTGTCCGCGGACGTGGTGATTTCATCCGCGGGCACCTTTCCTTCCAGGAGCCACTTGCTGACCACATCCGGCCGCCTCGTCATTCCATCCGTGGCGGCGTAGATGGTTCCGCCATGGGGACGGAGAACGCGGTAGACACGTTCGGCGGAAAGCTCCCTGAGCCCCGGTGCGGCGCCGCCGTGGAGAATGATCAGATCGGCGAAATACTCAGGATAGGCTACGTCGGCCAGCGCGGCGTGATGCACGACAACCTGCACGCCGTAGCGTTTGGCTTGGTCGAGGATGCGTCGCGCCGACGCAACCGCCTCGGCGTTGGGCTCCAGGCAGCAGATTTTCAGGTCCGACTGCTCCGCCAGGCTGTTCAGGAAGCGGCCGTCCCCGGCCCCCAGCACGAGACAGTAGCCGGCCTTCTTGCCGGTCTCGTCGAGGATGCGGCGAGCCAGGTCCGCGCCGGACGAGTCCGATTCGCCGCCTTCAGGCACGGGAGTGCGGGCTTCCGAGGAGACAACGCGAGGCTGGCTGACGGCCACGGACCCGTAACAGGTGATCTGGCCCGTGGTCGTGCTTACCAGCAGCCTGCCGTCGGCCACGGCAAGGCTCCGCGCCTGCCCTGAGGTTTGATCCTCCCAAATGAACCGGCCTGTATCCGCGGCCAGCGCGGTGACGCTTCCGTTCCCGCCGACCACAAGTGTGCCGCCGGCCAGGATCATCGCATAGGCCCGACCGTAGGGACCTCCCGTGACCGTCGCGCCGGTCACGGCATCAACGCCCGCATAGGTCGGAACGTGCGGAACGGACCACTTGACGCAGTCGGACGGTTTGGCGCCTTGAGTCCAGGCGTCGAAATCGTAAGCGTCGATTCGGCCGCTTCCGGCCATGTAGAGCGTGCCATCGTGGACAACAGCTCGCCGCTTTCCCGGGAAATCCCGCCGGACGTCGCCCGTCTTGGCATCGAAGGCGATCAGGCCGTCGTCTTTGTGCCACTGGAACTCACCCACTCGAACGTCGGAGTCTGGCGCCACGTGGCAGCGCCAACTGAACAGGAGTCCGCCGGAGAGCATGTTCCAGGTTCCTCCCCAACGGTCTCCCCAGGTCGCCGGCCGGCTGTGGTAGTAAAGCAATTTCCCGGTAAGGCGATCAAACGCGGCCGGGACGTTGCGCCCCGTGGGGACGAAGATCTGTCCCTCGTGCCCGAGCAGGCATCCCTGCGGCGCCACCCCGGTCACGGCAACCGCGGGGGGGTGCGGTTGAGCTCGGTAGTCGGTTCCGCTGGTTTCGTTCTTCCACAGAACTTCCCCGTTCTCGGCATCGAGTGCGTACACGTAGACGCCTTCGTTCGGCCACATGCCGGCCGAGAAGTAGAGCGTTTCCCCTTCAACCGCAACGCCGCTGCGGAGTGGCCAGCGCGAGATCATCTGGCCGTTGCCAAGCATCCGTTCGTCTTTCGGCCCGCCGCGGAACCGCCACAACAGCGTCCCGTCTTCGGCGGAAAGGCAATACAGCCAACCGTCGTCCGAACAGGCGAAGACGCGTCCCGCTTCGATCGTCGGGGCGAATCGGACGGGTCCTTCCGTGAAGAAACTCCACCGCGGCAGCCCGCTCTCAAGCTCGATTGCATAGACCTTGTGATCCGCCGAAGAGCCGTAATAGACCAACCCGCCGGCCGCCGTGATCTCGTATGCATAATCGAACGCCAGACGATTCAACTCCCTGCCGGGTTCAGGCCAGGCTGGGGTGGGGGCATGCGGGGCCTTGTACACCCATTGGGGATGCAACCGGGCGGAGAGGGCCTCGTCCGTCACGCCGCTCCGCGCCAGGTCGTGGCAATAGGTAGGCCAGTCGGCCGCCGCCGGCGTCCTGATCATCGTGGTGCTGGCGCCGAGAACGAGAAGGGCGACAATGCAATGGGCTCTGCTGCGCATCGAGGGACTCCTACGAATGCACGATCAACCAGCCGATCGTACGGCCGAACCAGTTGCGAGCCGTAATCATCGAGGGCTGGGGGAGAAGATCCGCCGCGCCAATCCAATTCATTTGTGGCGTTGTCAGTCTGCCTTGCGTTCGCCCAGCATGCGATCCAGCATGAACAGACCGCCCCTATGGTCGCCAATCAGCTTGATTCTGTGGACGATTCCAGTCCCTCAAGCAGGATGCGAGCTCCGCGATCGCGAAGATGGTTGTAGAGGCGCATC
>JAMOAF010000585.1 GCA_023621895.1 Planctomycetota bacterium | reverse complement strand
CGCCGCGTACTTCGCGTCGCTCGAGGTTACCGGGCCGACCACGATCGCGTAGGAAACGTCGCCATCGTCAACGAAATCATTCACGCCCGTGACGGTCACCGTCTGCGGAGTGTTCCAATTGGCCGTGGTGAACGTCAGGCTCGCCGCGGAGACCATTCCTTCGGCCGTGTTCGCCGAAGAAACCGCGACGGCCACGTCGTACGCCGGCGCACTGGCCAGGACGACCGTGAACTGGGCCTTGCCGCCGGCTTCCGTGGTCGTCAGTCCGAAGGCTGGAGTGACGATGATGCCGGCCGTATCGTCGTCAATGTTCGTCACCGAAACGTCCGCCGGGCTCAGTCCGGCGAACTTCGGGTCGCCCGTGATCACCGGGCCGACAAGTATCGTGTAGACCGCATCGCCGTCGTCCACGGGATCATCGACGCCGGTGACCGTGACTTTCTGGGGAACGTTCCAGTTGGCGCTGGTGAACGTTATGCTGCCGTGCGAAACCGTGCCTTCGTTGACATTGCCGGAGAAGACGATCACGGTCACATTGTCGGTCGGCTGGCTGTCGAGCACGATGGTGAACTCGGCGGCGCCGCCGGCCTCGGTGGTCACGAGGCCGGATGTTGGCGCGACAGTGATCCCGGCCGTATCGTTGTCGATGTTCGTGATTGCAACGCCGGGATGGCTGACCGCCGCGTACTTCGCGTCGCTCGTGGTCACCGGACCGACGGCGATCGTGTAGACCGCATCGCCGTCATCGATGAAGTCGTCGACGCCGGTAACGGTTACCGTCTGGGGCGTGCTCCAGTTGTCAGCAGTGAAAAGCAGGCTGCCGGGCGCAACGTTGCCTTCCCCGGTGTCGCTCGAGGAGAAGGCGATGGTAACGTTGGCTTCCGGCCGGCTGTCGAGCACGACGGTGAAGCGGGCGGCGCCGCCAGCCTCGGTGGTCACGAGCGGTGAAATCGGGACGACGGTGATGCCCGCCGTGTCGTTGTCGGCGTTGGTCACCGAGACATCCGCCGGATCAAAGCCCGCATAGGTCGGGTCGGCGGTGGTCGCTTCGCCCAGGATTATGGTGTACGGGGCGTCGCCGTCGTCCACGTCGTCGTTGACTCCGGTGACGGTTACCGTCTGCGGCGTGCTCCAGTTTGCTGGCGTGAACGTGAGGCTGCCGGGCGAGGCGACCCCTTCGTTGAGATTGCTCGAGGAGACCGGAATCGTCACGTTGGCCGAGGGCGCGGATTCCAGCACGACGGTGAAGGTCGCCTTGCCCCCGGCCTCGGTGGTTGTCAAGCGCGAGGTGGGGCTGACCGTGATGCCCGAGCGGATTGCCCCGCCCCCGAGAGACTGCACGCCGCTGATCCCGGGAATCGTGATGCTGCGGAGCTGGACGCCGGACCGGTTGTAGACGAAGACTTCGTTGCCGACATGCCTGCCGATGTAGATTTCTCCGCCCCAGCCGGCCAGTCCATCGTCGGCCCCGCCCTGATTCTGCGTGAAGGAACCGAGGACCAGGCCGGTGAAGGGATCGATCTTGTAGATCAGATTGTCGCCTGCCCCCGTCACGAGAAGTACGTCGGGGTCCGTCAAGCTGCCAAGGCCGCCGCCGAAATCGACGCCGGGGTTGAGCCCGTCGATATCCAGGGTCTGGACAACGGTTCCAGTGGTGGGGTCGAAGGCGATGATGTCGTTTTCGCCGGCGCCGTAGTGCGTGATGTAGATTCGCCCGTTGAGCGCGGTGAGCCCATCGCGGAAACCGTTTTTCGGCAAGGGGTAACTCTTGATTACCGCGCCGGTGCCGGGATTCAACTGGTAAAGCGTGTTGGGATCAAAGGAACCGCCGAGGAACCAGAGGCTGGCGCCGTCGAAGGCCAGCCCGTCGTTGACCCCGAGGTTTACGGGCGCGGCCAGCTCATTGAGAATCGCGCCGGAGGCCGGGTTGATTTCGAGGATGCCTCGGCCTGTGGACGAAGCAAACAGCCGCCCGGCGCTGCCCGAGACCTCGTCATCGAGGTTGGTCAGGAAGGCATCGGGGCCGTCCAGGCCGTTGTATCTCGGGTCGGCGCTGATGGCCGGCGCGGTGAGCACTTTGTAGGCGAGGCTGCCATCATCGCCGGAATCGTCAACTCCGGTGACAGTCACTGTCTGCGGCACGGCCCAGTTGGCGGGCGTGAAGGTCAGGCTTGCCGGCGAGACAACGCCTTCGGTCGTATCGCTGGAAACCAGCGGGACCGTCACATTGTCCGTGGGCTGCGTGCGGAGAGCGACGGTGAACGAAGCCGTCCCGCCCGCCTCGGTGGTCGTCAATCCAAACCGGGGGTGCACTTCGACGCCCGGCTGGACGATCCCACCGGCGAGAGCCTGCATGCCGAGTGAGCCGGAAACCGAAATACGGCGGAGCTCGCGGCCGCCGCGGTCGTAGACGATGATCACGTTGAATGTGTTCCTGCCGACGTAGATCTCGCCCCCCCAGCCGGCAACGCCGAGGTCCCCGAGGGCTTCCTTCTGCGTAAACGAGCCGACCAAGAGGCCCGTGGCCGGGTCGATCTCATAGATCAAATCGTTGTCCGCCCCGGTGACAAGCAGCGTATCCGGTCCGGTGAGGCTCCCCAGGCCGCCGCTGAAGAAGACTCCGGGATTCAACCCATTGATATCCAGCGTTTGAACGATCTTCCCGGTGTCGGGATCGAAGGCGACGATATCCTGCTCCACGGCGGACCAATGGGTGATGTAAACCAGGCCGTTGAGGGCCGTCAGGCCGTCGCGAAAACCATTGGCCGGCAAGGGGAACTTATTGATCACCGATCCGGTGTTGGGGTTCAACTGGTAGAGCGAGTTTGCATCCCAGGAGCCGCTCAGGTACCAGAGGCTCTTGCCGTCGAAGGCCAATCCATCGCCGACGCCCTGTTTTTCAGGGGCGTTCAGCGTTTTGAGCACCGCGCCGGAGACCGGATCGATCTCGAGAATGCCGACGCCGAACGAGGCGGCAAACAGCCGCTCCATTCCGCCCGAAACGTCGTCGTCGAGGTTGGTCACAGCGACGTTTGCGGCATCCAGGCCGTTGTAGTCCATATCGCCGCTGACGGCCGGTTCGGTGATGATCGCGTAGGCCCGGTCGCCGTCGTCGCCGAAGTCGTCGACACCGGTGACGGTCACCAGCCGCGGCGTGGCCCAGTTGGCTGGCGTGAAGGTCAGGATTGCCGGAGAGACCGTCCCCTCGCTCTGGTCGCTGGAACTGAGCGGGATCGTCACATCGCCGGTGGGCTGCTTGTTGAGAACGACGGTGAAGTAATCCATCCCGCCGGCCTCGGTGGTCGTCAGCCCCGAGATCGGCGTGACGGTGATGCCCGCCGGCGGGCCGAGGTCGATGACGTAGGCCGATCCGGCGTTGCTCAGGCCCCGTTCATCGCTGCCCCAGGCGCCCGCCCAGAGCTCGGTGCCGCTGAGCGCAACCGCCGCGCCGAGGCGGTCCCACGGCAGCGGATCGTCGCCGACGACCTTGCGCTGTTCGACCCACTGGGCGCCCTCGAGGGCATAGACGTAGACGGCGCCGGTGCCGTACTGGTCTCCTTCAGCGCCGACGGCGGCGAGGCTGCCGCTGAGCGAGACCCCGGCGCCGAAATAGGCGAACTGGTCCGGGTCCGGAGCGTGGAGCCGCTGGGTCTCGACCCACTGGGTCCCATTGAAGTGGAAGACGTGGGCGGCGCCGTTGCCCGAGATGATGTCGTCGGTTTCTCGCGCGCCGACGATCGCGTAGTCGCCGTCCAGGGCGAGCGAGTTGCCGAAATAAGCCAGATCATCCCAGATTTGCGGATAGAAACGCTGGGTCTGCGTCCAACTGGATCCCGTATAGCGGTAGACGTAAACGGAGCCCGATCCCCAGATGTTGACCGGGTCCTTCTGGGCCCCGACCATGATCGTGTTCCCGTCGATGGCCACGGCGCTGCCGAATTCATCGAGGCTGGCTTTATCAGACGCCTCGAGAGCCGCCTCCTCGACCCACTGGGCGCCGTTGTAGCGGAAGACGTAGGCCCCGCCGGAGTTGGTGCCGACGCCGTCTTTCTCCCGCGCGCCGACGACGATCACGTTGCCGTCAATGGCCGCCGAATAGCCAAATCGGTCGAAAGCTTTGCCGTCGGAGGCAAGCAACTGCTGTTCCAGGACCCAGGTCGTGCCGTTGTAGCGGAAGACGAAGGCGCTGCCGGCGTCCTGCCCCTTGGCGTTGTCGTCGTTCACGGCGCAGACGACCGCCACGTTGCCTTCGATCGCCACCGCGCTGCCGAACTGGTCGCCGGTGGCGCCATTGGGATCCGTCAGTCGCTGCGATTCCGTCCAGCCGGCGCCGGGATTGCGGAAAACATAGGCGGCGCCGTTTTGCGAGGCGCCCGTTTCATCGCCCCTGGCGCCGACGATCGCCACGTTGCCCCGAACCGCCAAGGCGCTGCCGAACTCGTCATACCCGTCGGTCTGGGAGCCGAAGAAGGGAGCATTCCGGTTTTGTAGGAGGAAATTGGCCTGGAAAAAAACCTTCGAGTCGTCGATAAGGGCGGTTCTTGTACAAATCCCTGGCAGAAAGGAGTTCCACCATGCCCTATCTTACGGACGACGACTCGAAGGCGGTGCGGAGGATAACAGAAATCGAACGGCAGTTGCAAGAGGCAAAAGCGGAGTTGGAGCGGTGGCTG
>JAMOAF010000491.1 GCA_023621895.1 Planctomycetota bacterium | reverse complement strand
CCCAGCGAGTCGCCCGCTCCGCCCCCCCATCCCCCGTGCCGCCAAGGCCCGACGACGAGCACGCTCTGGTTGGCCGGCGTTTCCTTCTCGATCGTTCGATAGATGGCCATCGGCCCATAGAAATCCTCCGCGTCGAACCAGCCGGCGACGTGCAGCACCGGATGCTTGATCTCCTTGAGGTACCGCAGGGCATCCTGCCGCTGCCAGTACTCGTCGTATTCCCCGTGCTCCATGTACTCGTTCCACGTGGGAACGCGATCATGGAAGAATCGGGAATTGACCTGCGAAACCGGCCCGATGTCCAAAAAGAACTGGTATCCGTCGGGCGTGCCGTAGCGAAACACGGCTTCCCCCCGGGTTCCCGCCGGTCCGGACCGGCTCGCTGCGTTGTACGCCAGCCAATCGAACGTGTACATGAACCGGAAAGCCCCGTTGTGATGGAAGTCGTCGCCGATGAACATGTCGGCCGGGGATGCCTGCGGCGAGGACGCCTTCAGCGCCGGATGCGCGTTGACCATGCCCATGACGGTCTGCCAGCCGGGGTACGAGATGCCCCACTGCCCCACGCGCCCGTTGTGATGGGGCACGTTCTTCAACAACCACTCGATCGTGTCGTACGTGTCCGTGCTCTCGTCGACGCCGCCGGGATTTCCCAGCATGGTGTAGACGGGTTTCATGACCTCGAATTCTCCCTCCGACTTGAACTTCCCCCGCACATCCTGGTAGGCGAAGATGTAGCCCGCCTCGGCGAACAGCCCCGACGGCCCCAGCGGCGAGCGGTATTCGTCCGGTCCATAAGGCCCGATGGAATACGGCGTGCGAAACAGGAGAATGGGGTACTCCCGATCCGTCTGCTTCGGCGCGTACAGAATCGTCATCAGCCGCACGCCGTCGCGCATCGGAACCATCTGCTCCGACTTCGCGTATCGTGCCTTGATGTCCTCGGCGGCCCGCAATAGGCACGGCAGACCAAGGATGGAAACCACCAAAAAGAGACACGGGAACAACCAGCCGGCGGACCTGGCGCGACGAGAAATCGACATGGTCGGATCTCCCCGTTTTGAAAGTGAAGACGAGAGCAGGGGTTGCGGGCAAAAGCTGCCCGCCTAGAGACTATCGGCCTGCCCGGACGAATGCAACACCCGGCGACAGCCGGCCTATCGCGGGCTTCAGCAACGGCATCCGCCGGCCAGCGAGGGCGCGGCGATCCGGCGGGCGAAGCCAAAAATCGAATGGGGCTCTACGCCAGGCTCCTGCGATGGGCCCAGACCTTCTCGAACGCCTTGACGTACTGGTCCACAAGCTCGGGCGCCTCGCAGGTGAAATAGGGCAGTTGGATGCACGTGCGGCGGACTTCTTCGCATCCGGGCATCTTGTCGGGCATGGCGGGAAGGTGGTGCCACCACTCGGCTTCCTGGAAGATCGGGTAGGTGTGCAACAGATTCCCCAGGCCGGAGTAAACACCCACGTGAACATCCTCCGCCCGCAGCGCCTTGCGACACGCTTCACGCGACATCCCCGCCTTCGCCTCGTCCAGGAAGAGGAAGTTGCGGTTGTAATAGACGCGCCCGCAGTCGGGCCGGACGTAAGGAGCGGACAGCCCTGGCAACTGAGTGAGCCGGTCGTTGAGCCGCTTCATCTGCGCGACCCCGGCCGTATTTCGCTCGGCAAGATGCCTCAACTGGATCTTGAGGAGGATCGCGGCGATCGGGTGGAGTCGCAGCTTGGTCCCCAAGCCGGTCACGTACTTGCGATACGGGCTGTCTTCGGAGCATCGCTGGTAGGCATCCCAGTGGCCGTAGGCCGACGCCCGCTCGTAGTCCCGCCGGTTCTTGTACATCCCCACGCCGGCTTCGATGCCCGGCAGCGGCTTGCTCGCTTGCAGGCTGACGCCCGCCATGCGGCCCCACGTGCCCATGTGCCGGCCCTTCAGCGTGGCGCCGTGCGAATGGCTGCCGTCCTCAACAACTTCCAGGCCGTGCTCCTGGGCGAAGTCGCAGATGTGATCCATGTCGCAGGGCAGACCGAACCAATGAACGGGCATGATCGCCCTCGTGTTCTTGGTCAGTCGCCGTTTGCAGTCCTCCACATCGATGTTGAGCGTTCGCGGGTTGACGTCTACCCACACCGGAACCAGCCCGAAGAACCGCATCGGAACCACCGGCCACCATGTCGTGTCGTCGGCCACCAGGATCTCGCTGCCGGGCGGCAAGTCCAGCGCGAACAGCATCGCCGTCAACGAGCCCGTGCCGCTGGAGTACGTCTTACAGTAAGGAGACCCCGTAAACTCCGACCAGGCCTTCTCGAATTCCACGATCGGCCCGTAGGTCCCGAAGAAATAGTCCGGATCGCGCAAATACGTGACGATTTCCTTTTCCTCTTCCTCGCCAAAACGGGGCCAGCGGGTGAACGGGGGCAGCGGCGTCGTCACTGCCTTGGGGCCGCCGTGAAGCGCCAGCGTCTCCTTCTTGGCCGCGGCGCCGGCCTGCTCCGCGCCGGCAAGCGGTTCTGCGCCCGCCAGGCAGAAGCCCGCAGCCGCGCCGCCGGCTGACTTGAGAAACTGCCGCCGCTCTGACCGCGATTTCGCATCGTTCGTTTGCCGTTGCATGCGGAAGATCTCCTGCGTCAAAGGTTTTCAGTCGTTACCGCCACCGCATCTCTGGCCCAATTCTATTTCACGTTCGCGGCCAATCGCAATGCCCTCTCCCGCTTCACGATTCTGCGTCGATGAGGGCGGCGGGAATGCCGCTGCCTCCCTCGGTGGCGAGCGGCGTGTCACTAGCCGGCGGTCGCCCCGTAGCGGCGGACCAGCGCGGCGTTCTCGGCCACCTGGTCGCTGTAGCGGTCGTAGATGCCCACGATTACCGCGTCGCTCGGCTTGATCCCCGCGAACGTGTCGCGGAACGCCTGCTCCACCCATTCCCGCCGTTCGGAAAGCCGGCCGGCGGCCAGGATCTTGAAAGCCAGGCAGGGCCGCTTGGTCTGCTGGATCGACTTGAACATCCGCGGCGGATCGAGCGGCAAGTAGACCTCGCCCACCGGGATCGGCGCCTGCCCCAGCAGTTTCTCCAGCTCGGCCGCGCTGCGATGCCGCTCGTAGACGCACGTCATGTAGTAATCCACCTCCCAGCCTTTAGACTCGACCGCATCGACCACGTCGGCGATGTGGGTGCCCACGCCGGCCAGCATCCCCGCGTCGTGGACGCGCTTGAAAAAATCACGAGCCTCGTCGAGCTTGCCTTGCTTGAACAGCCTGTCGGTCGTCTCGCCGTGATGGGCCACGCCGATAACGCCCGTCTTGGCCATCTCCGGGAGCACCGAGTACGTGCTCGTGGTTGCGGCCCCGAGGTAGTGCATTTTGACGCCCTCGTCGAGCAGCCGCTGGTTGAGATCGTAGTTCTGCCGCCCTGAAGCCCAGCAGTTGATCCCCACCTCGTGGCAACGCCGCAAGGTCTGGAGGATGCGCTCGGGCGTGTAGTAGCGCTTCATCTCGTAGTTCACGAACACCGACAGGTGCGAGCCGGCGTTGAACGGATTCGCCCCGCAGATCAAGCGCGAGATGCGATGCGGACCGAGCTGGATCTGCGGCAGCCTGGCTTCCTCCTTGGGTTCGGACCCGGCCGCGGACCCGGCCGCCAGCAGGAACGCCGGCGCCGCCCCCGCCTGCTTGAGGAACCGCCGGCGGCCTTCCCGGCGCTCGTCCGGCCGATCACCCTGGTGCCCTGCGTTTTTGTCACTTGAGTTCATAAACGCCTCCCTGGATTCTCATTGTTTCTCGCCGCGGTTGAACCATAACGCCTAATCTATCGACGGCGCGAGAGAGGCGTCAAGCTTTCAGGTGCAAGGACCGGAGGGTGAACAACTCGCGGGGTAATGGTCCCAGCCATTGACGAAGCCAACCAGGCCACATAGCATTCCAACGGCGTGAGGGTGAAAGTCTGCGGCACCTGCCAGGCCCGCTGTGGCATCCGCGAGGGCGAGCCCTACTACCAGGGCGCGGACAAATCCACGATGGCCGAGCTGTCGCAGTGGGTGTGAGAGAGCGAGAAGGTGCCGACGTTCTGAGGGTGAGTCATGAAGACCCACCAGAGCGGCGTGCGGGCCGATGTGGTCGGGCTTCTTTTCGCCAGAGCAGACGCTGATCAGGCTGGGGCTGACTGGTTCATGTCGCGATGTTGTGGACTTTGGCTGCGGCTACAGCCGGAAGGGCTGCTGCGCGAAGCGTATCGCATCCTGTCGCACGGTGGGCGGCTTGGCATCATGCACTGGAACTACGATCCGGCCACCCCGCGCGGGCCATCGATGGACATCCGTCCTGGCCCAGAACAATTCGGAGTTTTGGAAGCCGCACTTGATCAACAACGCTTATAGTGGATGCTTGCGTTCAGTATGTGTACTCCAAGCCGGCGCTGGCGCCGTGGTAGAACATCCCGCCGCTGTCAACCGAGGAGCCGATTGGTCCCACGGCGTTGAAGCTCCCCGTCGTGGCCACTTGTTCCGTGCCCACCGCCACGCCTTCCAACCACAGCAAATGATACCCGGCGGTAAGGGAAAGGTTGCAGGTTAACGGATAGCTGGCCGTGAACGCGAGTTCGCCTAAGAAGCCGACTCCGGCGTCGTCCGCCGCAGCAAAGACATCAACGAGACGATCGGGGCCGCGATACAACTCGAACGAAG
>JAMOAF010000843.1 GCA_023621895.1 Planctomycetota bacterium | reverse complement strand
ATACTACTCAAGTAGTCAAGGGCGGTCAAGCGTTTTGCAGGCGCAGCGGCGACTTCTGTGGGCTGGTGGTTGGTGGCTGGTGGCTGGTGGGTGGTGGTCATTTCGAGTCGGCCCCAAGTGAGAGGCCGTGAATTCGTACTGATCTGCTGCTTTCGGGGGGGTGGGTTTAAGGGGTGGGGGCGGTAACGTGATGCCTCGGGATGTTTCTTTGTTCTGGCCGGCAACGGTGGTTCGGGGGATGCGTTATATTGGAGGCGATGCCGAGCCTGATCTTTTCAGAAGGGCTACACTTTTCTTGACAACGCGGTTGCCGGGCAGTGTCCAGCCCAGTTCGGTCTCCACCGCTGGAGAGAAAGGCGTTTGCAATGCCGGCCGAAGCCCTCTTCTTCCTGCTCTTTGTGCTGGCGATCATCACGCTCGTCGGCCATGCAATCTGGGTGATCGTCGCCGCTGTCGTGCGGGCGTTGCTCGGGCTGACGAAAGATCGCGGGTCTCTCCAGATCCCTTGCCCTTGGTGCGAACGGGCTACTTCCGCCGCTCAACCGCGGTGCCAGTGGTGCGGGCTGGCGATGTACGATGGGAATGCAACCCGGCTGGCCGACCTGGCTGCCATGCAGCGGCAATTGCGGCGCTGGCAGGAAACCGGAAAGATCAAGCCGGAGACCGCCGAAAAAATGCTCGGCGCGGTCCAGGCAGAGCGGCAGACGCTGCTCAGACTGCCGGCGGCGCGGCACGTGCCGGAAGCGGCCGCGGCTGCCCCGCCGGCCGAAACGCCGATCGAAGCGATCGTGGTCAAACCGGATGCGGCGACGCGCCCGGCTGCCGAAATACCCACCGCGCGGCCGGCTCCGGCAACGCCGCCCGCGGCGCCCAAGCCGATAGCCAAACCGCCGCTGGCTCCAACGGAGGCGGGTCCTTTGCGGGCGCCCGCGCCTGCTCTGCCGCGCCGGCCGGCCGTGCCGGCCGTGCCGAAGCCGCCGGTCGTCCCGCCGCCGCCCGAAAAGACTTGGGCGGAGCTGCTTCACGCGTTCCTCGAAGAACGCGAGATTCCGGTGGCTGAACTGCTCGGCGTCCTGCTCGGCGGACTGCTGATTGTCGGGGCGTCGGTGATCCTCGTGATCAGTTTCTGGGACACCCTCCAGCAATACCCGGTTTTGAAGTTCGCGGCCTGCGCCGCGGCGATTCTCTCGGGCATGCTTGTCGGGCTGTATGCTCATCACCGCTGGCAGTTGCAGACGACCGGCCGAGGGCTATTGGCCATTTCGCTCCTGCTCGTGCCGCTCGGCTATCTCTCGGTGGCGGGTTTCGGAAACCAGTGGACCGTGGTCGCGGCGGAAGCGGCGTCGATCGGCCTGTTCGCCTACGTGGTGACGCTTGCGGGCCGCGTGTTCGTGCCCGACCGGCCTTGGCACCTCGCGGCCGCGATCCTCGGTCCAACGGCGTCGATCGTGGTCCTGTCCGTGGCCCCCCGGCTGGTCGCCGGCCCCTGGGCGCTGGCCGGTTTCGGGGCCGCGGCGGCCGCCGTGTTCGGCGTTCCGGTGGTCTTGCACCGCAGAGTGCTCGCCGCCCTCAAGACCGTCGAACTGGAGACGTTGATCGGGGCGTTCACTCTCCTGGGAGCGTCGCTGTTTTCGCTTTCGTTCTCCCTCGGGCTGGCCGGCAAGCTGGCGGCCGGTTCGATCGGGAGCGCGGCGGCCGCCGCCGATTGGCTTTCGATCGGAATCTCGATCGCGTCGGCGATGGTCCTGGCGTTCGCGCTGACGCTCGACCAGCGGCTCGGAGGCCGCGAGCGATTGGCGTCGTGGCGGGCGGCGGCCACCGCGGTGGCCCTGGCTTCGATCCTCGGCCTGGTCGGCGGATTGGCGATGGCCTGGCCCCTGCCGAAGCTGGTGCTCGCCGTGGCCCTGCTCGACACGTGCGCCTTGGCGTGGATCGCCTATCAATGCCGCTTCCCCTGGGCTCACGCCGGGGCGATTGCCACCGGGGCGGCCGCCTGGCTGGTGGGTTACCACTGGATCACCGGCGGCCTGCCGGAAGTGCCGGCCGATGGTCTGGCCGCGGCGATGATTCGCACGGCCGCCGGCGGCGCGAGCGGGCCGATTCTGGGCATCTTCTGCGGTCTGCTGGCGGGAGTTGCCGCCATGCTTGCGCGGGCCAGGCGGGCCGAGGACGCCCGCGTCTACGCGATCGGCGCCGGGGTTGCAGCCGTTGTCAGCCTCAGCGCCTCGGCCTGGGCCGCCGGCTATGAAGGCGGCAGGGCCGTGCCGATGGCGATGGCCGTCTTCGGGGCCTACGGCGCCGCCTCGCTGGCGGCCAACGGCTGGATCAGGCTGCCGGCGCTTGCCCACGCGGGGCTGGCCCTGCTGACCGGATCGCTGGCCTGGGGGCTGTATTGGATCGCGCCCGCGCCATCGCCGGTTTGGATCGGCGCGCTGGGCATCGAGGCGCTCGTGCTGGCGCTGGCGGCCCTGGCCCTGGACCGGTTGGCCGGAGGGGCTCCGTCTGATACGAAACCACTGGTTGTGGCAAAACGGCTCGTTGACGCCTACCGCGCGCCCGTCGTCGACATGGCCGACGTCGTGGCAACGCTGACCGTTGCCGCCGCCGCGGTCGTCCTGCTGCCCAAGCTTCACCAGATCACCGGCTCCGCGTGGACCGTGGCCGCGTTTGGCGCCGCGGCCGCCGCCTGGCTGGTGAATGCCTGGACGCGGACCTCTCCGGAACGGACCTGGATCGCGTCAGGCCTGGTGTTTCTCGGCCTTGCCCACAGCCTTGTCTACAATTACCCTAGCGCGCTCCGCGAGCCCTGGCTCGACGCGGCGTTGCTGCACGCCACCTTCGCCGTGGCGGCGACCCTGGCGACGCGCTTCGGGCTGACTGCCGCGCCAAAGGCTCCCCATGAACGAATCACGAAAGTCTTTCTTGAACCGGTTAGCCAGTCGGCGCTGGTCTCCTCGACGCTGGCCCTGCCGCTGCTGCTGGTCTCCTCCTGGGATCATTCGCTGAACCTGTCGCTGTGCCTGTTCTGGCTGTCGGCGATCTGGCTGGTGGTGGCGGCCATGAACCGCTGGCCCGGCCTGGTGACCGCCTCGCAGGCGGTGATGTGTCTTGCCAGCGTGACCGCCGCGTCGGCCTGGATGAAATCGCATCCGTGGAGCGCCTCCGGCGAGATCGATCTCGCCGATTTGCGGACGTGGCAGACTTATGGCGCGTCGCTGGCGATCACGTGTTTTGGCTGGGCGGCGGCCAGGGTAGGCCTGCGCCGCTTCGAGCCGGCTGACACGCTCATGAATCCCGAGTGGCCGAGCCTCGATCGGGTCGTGGCCGGGGCGCTCTGTTTGGCACAGTTGCTGGTCGCTGCCGGAGCGGTGACGCCGGCGATCGGCCACGAGATGGGCAGCGTGCCGGCGACGTCCGCTGTTGCCTCCTTCCAGCAGGCCGCGTCGCCCGCCGCCTGGCTGCTTTGGGGCGCGTTGGCGGCCACCTGCGCCGCAGCGGCCTGGAACCGGTGGCGAGAGCCGGAGTTGGCCGGTGGCCTGGTCGTGCTGGGCGCCGCGCCATGGCTTGTGGCCGCGGCGGTGGGAAGCAACCTGGACGCCGCCTCGGCGCTCCGCTGGGCCTCGGCCGCCGGACTGGCGGCCGCAGCGGCGCTGGTCGTCTGCCGGCGGCCGCTGGAGCGGCTGGCAATTTCGGCGGGCGCGAGGATCGAGATTGGCCCGTCAGGGCCACCACTGGCCCGGGCGATCGTGCTCTTGACGACGCTTGCTCCGATCCTGGCGATCACCGTGCTTGCGGCGCTGCTCCAGTTTACCGGCAGGCTGCCCGCCGGCCCGGCCGCCGGCAGCTTCTTCAGCCAACTGGCGCCCGCGTTTTCCTACCTGGTTCCCCTCGTGGCGTCGATTGTGGTTCTGGTCGTCTTCGCCTGGCGCGAGTCTTCGAGCGGCTATGCCTTCTCGGCCGGGCTGGTTGCCCAACTGAGCGCCGCGCTGGCCTGCTTGATGTCGATCAGCAGGCTCGGCGCGGTCGAGTGGGCGCTCGTCTGGTACTGCGTGGCAATCACGGCTGCCGCCTGGGCCGCCGCCTGGATGGTTGCCCGCAGGTGGCTCGACGTTTGGCGCGAGCAGCGGCCCGGCCTGGCCTCGCTGTTGATGCGGCTGCAACTGGGGATCGGCGCGGCGGCGGCCGGGCTGGTGCTTGTCCCCGGCCTGTTTGGCCTGGTGTTCGATTCGCCGACGAGCGCGTCGTCGATCTCGGCCGCCGCGGGCGGCTGGCTCGGATGGCTTGCCTTCCTGGCGGTGGTCGGGGCGACCGTTTTCCACCAGTTTGACGTGCGCCGCCCCGTGCCCCCCGACGTAGCCGGACTGGCCGGGCTGGCGATGATCGGCCTGGCGGCCTGCACGGTGGCCGCGTTCAGCGGGCCGCTGGGGCTGGCCGCTCACGGCCAGCTCTGGGGGTTCCACATGATGATGCTCGGGTGGGCCGCTTATGCCGTGATGATCGCGATTGCGACGTGGTGGCTCTCCGAGCACGTGCACGCCGCCGGGGCAGAAGGGCCGCCGCAGGCACTGGTCCGCGCGGCCAACGTCTGGGTGATCGCCTCGGGCGCGCTGGCCGTACTGCTTGGGCTTGTGGCCGCCGGCTTTTTGCAGCCGAAAGAAGAAAGCCTCTGGGCCGCGGCGGCCATCGGCCTGGCTTCGGCCGCCGCCGCGAGCATGGGCGTCTGGCGGCGACAAGAGACGTGGGCGTTTGTCGCCGGGCTGGGAGTCAACCTGGCGGCGTCCCTGACGGTCAGCTACTACCGGGCGGTGCTCGACGACTGGTCCAGCCTCCTCCTGTTTGTCGAAGCCAACGTGATCGCCGGCGCCGCGGTGGCGCTGGCCTGGCTGGGCGTGAGCAATCGCCTCTACCGACTCCAGGAGCGGCAGGTCTGGAGCGGCCCGCTGTTGGCCCTGCAAATCGCCCTGACCAGCGCCGGGGCCGCGGCCGTTGTCGCGCCGGCGCTGGTTGCGATCCTCACATTGCCCGGCGACCTGCCCGCCGGTTGGCTCAGACAGATCGGTTCGGGGCCCGGCGCGGTCGCCGTTGCGCTGACCTTTGCGGCTGCCGGCTGGTACCTGCTGCAAACCTGGCCGCGCCAGGCGATCCACGCGCTGGGCGGCGCGCTCGGCGCCGCCGGCGTGCTGGTGGGCGCTGGTTCCGTGCGGTGGACAGACTGGTTTACCCTAGACCCGTGGCTGCCTTACCATGCGATGATCGCGTCGTGGTCGGGCGCGGCCTTGCTGCTGCTTCTTGCCGGCGCGGCGGTCGCCGGCCGGGCCGGCTCTGGCGAGCGCGGCCGGCCGGCCCTGGCATGGCTCGGCGAGGTCTTCCAGCCCGAATCGACGCGGCTCTGGCACTTCGGCCTGGCGCTCTTGGCCGTGGTCGCCGGACTTGCCTGGTGCGGCACGGATCCGCAGCGCCCTTACTGGGCCGGCGGCATCGCGCTGGCGGCGGCCTTGGGGGCTGGCGGCGCGGCCATCTGGCGGCGGCATGCCGAGGATGTGGTGCTTTCCGGGTTGCTGCTGAACGTGGCCGGCACCGTCGCCTGGCTGGCCTGGCGCGATCATCCGCTGGCGGGCCTCGTGGAGACGAATGCGATCTGCCTGGCCGCCGCGGCAATCCTCTGGACGATCGCCGCCCGGCTGATGCCGGCAAGGGTGGTTCACTTGCCGCTCGGCGAGCGCGAGGTTTCCTTTGCCGAACTTGCCGTGCGTGCCGCGTTGGTGTTGCTGGCCGGCCTGGCGGCGGTCCTCGTGACGCTCGATCTAGAGGCAATCGCCCACCCAATCGCCGATCGGTGGACCTGGTCGGCGATTGTCGCGGTCGCGCTGGCGCTGGTTTTGCGGCTGGCGATCGACCGGTCGCCGCGCTGGCTCGTGGGACTTTATTGTCTGGGCCTGTTGGCCGTGGCCTGCGGGCTCGATGCCCGAGCGGCCGGCCCGGGCCAGTTCTGCTGGTTGGCCGGCCCCGAGCTGGGCTGTTACGCGCTGGGCGCGGCGGTCGCGTTCGGGCTGCTGCGGAGCGGGTATTTGCCCTGGGTTCCGAAGCCGGCCGGGGAGGGGGGCGAACAGGGCGGGTACGGCTTCGTGCCGGCGCAGTTCGCCCTGGCGGCAACCGCCGGCGTCTTGGCGCTCGCCACGGCATTGACGGGTTCGTTCGACGCGTTTGTCCGCCCGGGGCTCGCCTGGCTTGCGCCGGGGCGGTGGTCCGGGCCGCTGGCCGCGGCTCTCTTGCTGCCGTCGGCGTGGCTGATGGCCCGGAGCGTCGCGGGCAAAATACAGGCGGCCTGGCGCTATGCGACGTTTGCCGCCGCCGCGCTGCTTCTGGCGGCGATCGGCTGGGCCTGGCTGCCCGCGGCTGACGTCAACATGCTCAACCAGACGGCCGTGCTGATGGTGGCGGCGATCCTGATGGTGCTGGTTGCCGGCGTCGTCCTGCCGCGGATCGCGGCGGAAGACGACCCCTGGGCCGCTTGCGGGCGGAGGATGACCGCGTGGCTTGGCAGCCTGGCCGGCCTCTCGCTCGTGGCGATCCTGATCCAGGAAGCGTGGCTCTTCGAGCCGGAAGGCGGGGCGCCGATGGCCACGTGGGCGGTCGTCGTGGTGACAGCGGCCCTGGCCAGCCTGATCGGCGCGCTGGTGACGTTCGCCGTCTCGCCGGCCCGGGACCCCCTGGGGCTTACCGACCGAGGTCGGACATTCTATGTCTACGCGAGCGAAGCGATCGGCGGGCTGATTGCCCTGCACCTCTACCTGGCCGAGCCGAAGCTGTTCCAGCTTGGCCTGATGGAGCAGTACTGGATGCTGCTGGTGATCGGCATTGCGTTTCTCGGCGCCGGGCTGAGCGAATGGTTTCACCGGCTGGGGATGCCGGTGCTGGGCGAGCCGCTGGCGAACACCGCGGTCTTCTTGCCGCTCGCGCCGGCGATCGGTTACTGGATTCCCACCCAGGTCCATCCGGCTTCGTCGCTGGCCGGCAGCAGCCCGGCGGTCTGGTTCTTCGCCAGCATGTTCTACGCGGTCCTGGCCGCGACGAGGCGCTCGAAGGCGTTCAGCTTCCTTGCGTTGGGCAGCCTCTCGGCCGCCTTCTGCCTGCTCTGGCAGCGGATGGACCTCGGCCTGGCCGAGCACGTCCAGCTTTACGGCATCCCGATCGGCCTGGCGATCCTCGTGGCCGAGCAGATTCATCACCGGGAGCTGCCCAGCGGGGTCGCCGCGGGCATGCGCTACGTGGCGCTCTCGTTCGTCTATTTGACCTCGTCGGCCGAGTTTCTCTGGGAGATCGGCCGCACGCCCTGGATGCCGCTCGCGCTGGTCGCGCTCGCCGTGCTCGGGGTTCTGGCGGGGGTCTTCCTCCGCATCCGTTCGTTTGTGATCGTCGGGTTCACGTCGCTGGCGCTGGTGATCGTTTCGCTGATCTACTACGCGGGCATCGATCAGCAGCACACGTGGATCCTCGGGGTGTCGCTGCTGCTGTTGGGAATTGCCATTTTCGCCTTCTTCATGGTCTTCGAGAAGAAGAAACCGCAGATTCTCGAGACCTTCGAGCGGTTCTGGAACTGGCAGCGGCGCGAGATCCTGCCGGGGGATAGGCGCGATGTAACCAAACGTTGAAAACCAGCCGCCTTCAAAGGGTGAATCAAGACCATGGAAACGTCATCGATCGACCAGCGCCAGACCCGGATTACCGTCCGCCCGCCGCAGTTCAGCATTGCCGCGCTTCTTGGGGCGATTGCCGCGATCGGGGTGACCTTTGGCGTGCTCAACTGGCTGGGGATGACCGAAGTGGTGGGCTATTTCGTGCTCGCCGTGATCGTGGTTGCCGCCGTGGCGGCCTCCGGCCTCGTTCTTGCTCTGCTCCAGGCATACGCGGCGACCGGGGCGGAGAGCAAGTCGCGGGAAACCGGGAGTGGGGGATGAGTCAGGTGATCGTCATGGGATGGTGAAAAGCGGAGGGCGGGCTGGGCGATGGCTGGCGGTTGCTGGCGCGCGGGGGCGCGTGCTGGCCGGCAAGCTTGCGCTCCATCCGGGCGAGCCGGATGGGGGCGTTTGGGCTGGATGGTGGGCTGGCGGTTGCTGGCGCGCGGGGGCGCGTGGTAGCTGTCAACCTTGCGCTCCATCCGGACGAAGCCGGATGGGGGCGTTTGGGCTGGATAGTGGGCTGGCGGTTGCTGGCGCGCGGGCGACGCTTGGTAGCCGTCAACCTTGCGCTCCATCCGGACGAGCCGGATGGGGGCGTTTGGGCTGGATAGTGGGCTGGCGGTTGCTGGCGCGCGGGGGCGCGTGGTAGCTGTCAACCTTGCGCTCCATCCGGACGAGCCGGATGGGGGCGTTTGGGCTGGATGGTGGGCTGGCGGTTGCTGGCGCGCGGGGGCGCGTGGTAGCTGTCAACCTTGCGCTCCATCCGGACGAGCCGAATGGGGGCGTTTGGGCTGGATGGTGGGCTGGCGGTTGCTGGCGCGCGGGGGCGCGTGGTAGCTGTCAACCTTGCGATCCATCCGGACGAGCCGGATGGGGGCGTTTGGGCTGGGCGATGGGGGCGGCCGTAGCTGTCAACCTTGCGCTCGATCCGGACGAGCCGGATGGGGGCGTTTGGGCTATCGTTTGGATGCGAACTCAAAAGGCCTGCCTGGCCCGGGAGAGAATCTCGTCTCGCTGGCGGGACCCGGGCTGGACGAGCAGGACATGCAGGATCGCCCGCATCCACTCGCGGCGCTCGTCGGTCAGAAGCGAGCCGAATTTCACGTGGCGGTCCGCCTCGATGACGACCGTTCGGCCGGGCCGGCCGTTGGTTTCCCACGATGTCGTTCCCACGTCAACGCGGCGGACCTGGGTCGGATCGAATCGGCGGCTCCAGGCGAGAAAGGCAATTCCGGTCCGGACGAGCGCTTCGTGGTCGCCGATCCGCACCTCGATTTTGCCGGCCGCGTAAAGCAGCGCCGCGGCCAGTAGCGAAGCTCCGATCGTGATAAACGGGAGCAGGAAGACGCAGAGGAACAGGGTCATGCCCAAGGGCATCGGATGATCCATGTTCGGGGCGGGAAACCAGGCCGGCAGGGGGCCGACGAGGTTGGTATAGAGGCCGGCCAGCGCGATCAGCACGAAGACCGAAACGATGCCGTTCCAGAAGAGCGCGAAAAACAGCGTCCCGATCAGCGCGCCGATCGAGCGGAGCGGCGTGAGAACGCGGATTTCCTGGCCCCACATGCTCACCCGGCACCCTGGCGGCGTCTGGTCGAGAAGCTCCGCGGCGGGTGCGGCGGCGCTGACGACGTCTGCCAGCCGCGACAACTGGCCGCAGCTCGGGCAGAGCGCCACGCCCTCCGCCAGGTTCATCTGCTCCGCGGAGATCGGCTCACCGCAAGCCGGGCAGTAGTTCTGGCTCATCGTGGATTTCCAGCGGGACTGAAAAACGCGTCACCCAGGCGCCTGCCCGACGTGATCGCCCGACGCGATCGGCTGTTTGTCAGAGGTCCTCGGCCGCCTTGCGGAGGGTCCGGGCGGTCTGGCGGAATTCCGGCATGTCCATCTCGCGGAGGTAAACGAACCCGCGTGCGCCGCGGATCATCGGGCTGGTGTGCTCGGCGAACCACGCCCGGCCGAGGCACGTCTTGAGCATCTGGTACTGCTCGACCTGGATCGACTGTGCCAGTTCGCAGAACGGCCCGTTGTGGGCGTAGCTGGGGAACGACGCCTCCTTTTGCGAGACGAACGTGTTGAGGAAAGCGCTCTCCATGTTGGAGAACATGTTGAGGGAAACCGGCACGTAAACGTTGGCCTCGCTGGGATGGAAACGGTACCAGACGTTGCGGTAGCCCCAGATTCGCAGGTTGGCCTCGGGGCATTTCTCGATGTATTGGCCGGCGGCCTCGCTAATTGCCTGGAGCACCTTGTAGTGGGTGTCGGGGCCGCTCGCCTCGGGGTCGAGCGCGCAGGAGATGACCTCCGGTTGGACCTCCTCGAGCAGGCGGAGCACCGGCTTGACGTCGCGCTCCACGGTCGGTTCGGGAACGAAAATGTCGCCGGTGTAGAACCCCAGCCTGAGATGCCGGATGTGGGAGCATTGCCAGCCGTAATAGCCCCAGAGGGTCTCGGCCTCCCATTCGCGGCACATCCCCTTGAGCCGTTGGACCGCCTCGTGGTCTTTCCTGCCCGGGTAGACGCTGCCGAAGTAGTGCTCCAGCTCGGTCATCCGGTCGCGGATCGCCTTGAGGCTGCTCTCGTCGTAGACCTCCATGAGGTTGCGGAGCAGCCTCCGCGCGGCGCCCTCGGCCCGCATGTCCTCGTTCTTGGCGGCGATGCCGTCGAGATACTGCCAGACGTCGCGATTGCGGCCCTGCTCGTTGTCGGCGTCGAAATAGCCTTCCGCGTAAAGCGAGCGAAACGTTTCGGAATCGATCCACCCCTTGAGCCCCTCCAACTGCCGGAGCATGAACAGGTTGGTGACCGCGGTGAACCCGCTGGTGAGGGTCACGAAGTAATGGTCGTTGGTCGGGTTCCGCATGTTCCGCACGATGTGCGGCATGATCCCGAGCATCAGGTCGTCGTGATGGGGCTCGGTGTGGAGGAATCGCGTTCCCTGGCTGGACTGGCTGCCGCGGTTGATCTTCTCGATGATCCGTTCGTGGACCATCGCCGCGGCGTCGGCCATCGACTGCTGCCGCCCGCCGAGCACCATCCGCAGCATCGGGGCCTGTCCGGCCTCGACCTCCGTCAGATCGAGAATCCGCTTGTTCCTGGCCAGCGCCAGGTCGATCACCGCCCGCTCCAACTGCTCGTCGGTGAGCTGGCCGGCCTTGGAGACGAGGTTGACCTGCCGGCGGCCGAGCTTTCTTGCGGCTCCCAGCGTAACGTAGAACCGCGCGTTGGGGAGCACGCGGAGCGCGCTGCCGGGAATGCGGATGCTCTTCTCGCCTTCGACGGCGTCGGACACCACGCCGGCCTTCGCTTCGCCGGCCGCGATGATGATCGCCACGCACTGGGGATTATAGGTGATCGTGCCCAGGCCGATCGTGATCACGAGCCGCTGGCGCGCGACCTCGATACCTCCCAGATCGCCGGCCGCGGCGGCCTGGGTCTCGTAATTGGTCGCCATCAACCGCGTCGTGGAGAGGTGGTCCGAACCGCGGATGTTGAAGCCCACGTGGCCGTCGGGGCCGATGCCTCCGAGAAAGAATCCCAGGCCGCCGAGGGAGCGAATCTGCTCCTCGTGTCGCCGGCACCAGTCGTCGATTCTCGCAATCACGTCCTCCTGCACGCGCTCCAGGTCCGTCACGGCGTGCCGCGTCCGCAACGAGAGATCAACCTTCGAATCCGGCCAGACCGAGCCGAGGGTCTCGCCGGGCCGGAGCCCGATCTCCGCGCAGTTCATCAACATCGCCTTCTTCGGGTCGAGGCCGAACCCGCGGATATAATACTTCTGGACGTAATGATAGAAACTGTTCTTCTGGGTCGGGGGGATCGGGTAGAATTCGTCGATCTGGACGAAGTGCAGGCTCCGCATGTCGGGCTTCCGGCCGGGGTCGACGCCGCTTTCTTCGAGGATCGCGCGGGTCTCCGGCGAGTCCCACGTCGTCAGCAGCCGCTCGACCCACTTGATGAAGTGTTCGGGAGTCTTGCCGGTCGGCAGCGCGACCACCCCGCCCGGGTTCGCCTGGACCCATTCGATGAACCGCATCGCGATGAGCCGGCCGAGGGCCGGGAAATTGCTCACCGTGATCACGGGGATTTTTTCGTCGGGCGTGTAGATCGGATCGAGCGGGGAGTGCTCAATGGCTCGGGTTTCGACAGGCGTCAGCTGCAATTGGAGCATGATGTTCAAAGGGGCCGTTCAAATAGGACGTTTTTCGGGGATGATCTTCTCGAGAGCCGAGCGAAGATCGCTGACCTTCACGGGCAAGTGCAGGACGACGCGATTGGGGCTGGTTTCGGCCTTGGCCTCCCAGTCCTTCTGCGGCTCGTCGAGCAAGAGGACGATTGGCACTTGCTTTGTCTTCTCGTTCAGCGCCAGCCGGTTGAAGGCGTCGAGCGCCGGCTGGCCGAGATCCTGGGCGTTGATCACCAGGCCGTCGGCAACCAGCGGGTTTTCAAAGAACCGCCCGATGGCCCCATAGGGGTCGGCGGTCGGGGCGACGGCGAATCCGACCTTGCCCAGCGCGCCGCGGAGCAAATCCTGGCGTTTCGGGTCGGCTTCGACGAGCACGAGGTTCTTCAGCGGCTGCTCCGGCACGTAGGTGACCTGCGCCGGGGCCGCCTCCTCGCCCGGTTCCACCGGCTTGCCGGTCATCCGCGCAACGAGCGACTCCAGGTCGTTGAGAATCTTGTCGGGCGTCTGGTAGCGGCGATCGGGGTCGAGCTGCATCGCCCGCTTGACCACGAGCAGCACCGGCTGGGGCAGGTTCGGCAGCACCTGCTGGATCGGCACGATGTCCTCGAACCGCGCCCGGCTGATCCGGTGGTACTTATCCTTCGGCTCCACCAGCGGCGACTGGCCGGCAAGCATGTGGTAATAAATGCAGCCCAGGAAGAACAGGTCGCTGCGCGTGTCGTCGCGGCGGACGCCGGTGGCCCGCTCGAGTGCGGCGTACTCGATCGTGCGGGTGTTCGGGATGTCCATCTCGGCGATCATTTCATTGCTCAGTTCGTCGCTGATCGACGCCAGGCCGAAATCCGCCAATTTGGCCTGCCCGCGACTGGACACCAGAACATTCGTCATCTTCATGTCGCGATGGGCGAGCCCCTGCTGGTGCGCGTGGTTCAAGCCGCGAGCCACGTCCGCCATGATCCGCGTTGCCTCCAGCGGCTCGATGCGGCGGCGAATCTTGACGAAGTCGCGCAGGTTCCAGCCTTCGACGAAGTCCATCACGATGAAGTGCGCGCGGTCCGCCGACGTGACTTCGTGCACGGCAACCACGTTGGGGTGCTGCAACGACTTGCCCAATTGGCCTTCCCGGATGAACTGGCTCGACTGCGTGTTGCTGTCGCTGTAGCGGCGGCGGAGGACTTTGACCGCGTAAATCTGCTCGGTTTGGCGATGGCTCGCTCGGAACACGCGCGCAAACGTCCCGGCCCCCACCATGTAGAGGATCTTGTAGTCGCCATAGAAATACCCGCGGCGCTCCCCCTTGGTCAGCAGCTCGACCTGGTAGTTCGTCAACGCCCCGCGGCGGACACACAACTGGAAGAAGTCGTCCGTGGCGACGTTGCGGCTGCCCAACTCGGTCCAGATTTCCTGGACCTGGCGGTCGGTGACCAATCCCAGGTCGACGGCCCGGTTGGCCAATCGCTCGGCTTTGGCTTCGGCCATGCGATGTGACTCCTCGATTTATGCCAAAATGCGCAAAAGTTACACATCCTATCCTATTCCGACGGGGGGAAACCCGCAATCCGCGGGCGAAATTCTCGGGAACGAGTCGCCCCCAAGAAAATATAGACTCCGCCACGGCAACGCACCGCGGCGGAGTTTTGGCGGATACCATGTTCTAATTCGTCAGGCGGCTCTCAAGAGGCCTCCTCCAATTGCCGGCGGTAGTCGTCGCGCTCGCGCCGCGTCGCCTCCAGGTCGAACATCAAGTACTTCATGTCCAAACGTAACTGGCTCAGGGCGTCTTGGACCAGGGTCAGAATGCGTCGCCGTCGCCGGGTGCTGTCGACCACCCGATCGAGGGCCGCCTCGACCTGATTTCGCGTTTCCAAGGGCAGGTTGCCGATCGCCTCGACCAGATCAGCTAACTCGGTGGGGATGTCGTTGGCCTTGTCGTGGGGGTAGTCGGAATGATTCGCCATGGATGTCTCCTTCACTCGGTTGGACGATTCGAGAGACGAGCATCCACTGTGCCACAACGCCTCGCGACAGACGCGATGTGACGCAACTCTTCTCTTGCAAACATGTTATGTAATTTCAAAGAATACCTCCGATTTCTGCTCGTGGTGACATTTCGCCACGTTTGGCCTGGATGGATGTTGCAAATCGTGATAAAAGCGCGTATTGCGTCGGTGGGACCCCAAACGGTCAAGGCAAGGCTCAAGATTCAAGGTTCAATGGCCCAAGAGTGGGCGAGACGGGACCTTTGCTTGGGTGCACCAGCTTCTGGAACTTGGACCTTGGACCTTGGATATTGAACCGTTCAACGAGCGATCCTCACTGCAATCCATTTGTCACTCTTAAGACGCCCTGGCAGAACGCCAAGTTCCCCTCCCAATCCGGACAAGCTGCGGGGACCAACCATTTGCGCCGCAATTCCAGCCAATCGATCCGCCTCAGATGCGGAAAGCCGGCAATCGCAATCCGGGCCGTGCTGGCGGCTGCAGTGGCCGCCGCGGCCTGTTGTCCCGTTTCCGCCCTGGCGCAGGCTTGGTACGAAGGCTTCGAGAGCACCGAGGTCTCGTGGCAAAACCTGGGCGGTGATGCGAGGTTCACCGTCAAGCAGCAGCGCCGCACGGCCGACGTGCGCCGCACGGGTGAACGTTCCGAGTTCATCCAGTTGGTCGGCGACGGCGGGACTCACGTCTATTTCGGCCACGACGTCGGCCGGCCGCAAATCATCGCCGAACTCGCTCCGTCCGTCCAAATCCTCGCCGACCGCACCGGGGTCCAGCTTCTGGCTGAAATCACCCTCCCGCGGACCCGCCATCCAGAGACCGGCAAACCTCTGACCACGCTGCTGCGGGGAACCAGCTATTCGACCGTCGGGCGATGGCAACAGTTGCGCATCGACGACCTGTCCCGGCTCCTCGTGCGCCAAACCCATATCCTTCGCAGCGAGTTCGGGCCATCGGTCGATTCCCGCCAAAGCTACCTCTCGCGGATCGTATTGAACGTTTACGGCGGGCCGGGGGAGACGAATGTGTGGATCGACGACCTCGACCTGGCCGGCTATGTCGAAATCGCCGCCGAGCCGCAACCGCTCCCGCCGCTGGCCGCCGGCTCCGAAACTCCCGCCGCTTGGGCGGAGGCCGCCTTTTCTTCAACCGGCGACAGCCAGGGCCGTCCCGTCCGGTTCGATCGGTCCGTGCTGCTGGTCGACGATCACCCGATGTTCGTCCGCGCGGCGCGGCGCCGCGGCGAGCCGCTGGCCGTTTTCAAAGTGCTGGGTTTCAACGCGGTATGGCTCGATCGATTTCCAGATGCCCCGCTGCTCGAAGAAGCGGGCCGCACTGGCATGTGGCTGATCAGTCCCGCGCCTCCGATGCCGCAGGGCACGCTTTCGGACGGTTCGCCGGCGCCGATTCCGAAGATCGGGCCGGAGTGCCGCCCAGTGCTGGCGTGGGACCTGGGCGAGGGGCTCGGCAGTCGCCAGGTGGAGACAACCCGACTCTGGGCCGAACAGATACGCGCCGCGGACAGCCAGTTCCGCCGCCCGCTGATTGCCCGGCCTGAAAGCGACCTGCGAGCCTACAGCCGGATTGTCGATGTGCTGGTAATTGGGCGGACGGTTCTGGGCTCGAGCTTTGAACTGGGCGACTACGCCGGCTGGCTTCGCCAGCGGCCGCAGCTTGCCCGGCCCGGCACACCCGTCTGGGTCGCCGTGTCCACCGAGCCGGACCCGCTTGTCCGCGCCCAGTGGGACGCGATCTCGCCCGGCAGCCCGGCGCCGGCCGGTTTCTCCGCCGAACAACTGCGGTTGATCACGTACGCTTCGGCCGCGGGCGGCGCGCGGGGGCTGTTATTCGAATCGTTCACGCCTTTCGACCGCACCGACCGGGCTTCGCGAATCCGCATTGCGGCGCTCGAGCTGCTGAACCTCGAACTCTCGATCGCCGAGCCATGGCTCTCCGGCGGCACGTTCGTCACGCTGGCCGAAGCGAGCGACCCGGACATCGCGGCGGCCGTCTTCCGCACCGACCGGGCAAGCCTGCTGCTGCCGATCTGGTCGGGGCGCGGCGCCCAGCAGACGCCCGGCCCTTCCTCCCAGCGCACGATCTCGGTCGTCGTGCCGGGAGTGCCCGAATCGCACAGCGCTTACGAGATGATTCCGGGCAGGCTGCTGCCGGTCCGCCGCAAGCGCGTCACCGGAGGCACGCGGATCACCCTCGAATCGTTCAACCTGACCGGGCAGGTGTTGCTGACCGAAGACCCGCTTGCCCACAACAGCCGCAGCCGCCGGGCCGCCGAGATCGGCCGCCGGGCCGCCGAACTTCAGCACGAGCTTGTCGAGCTGAAGATCGAGCAGTTCGAAAGCACGCTGATCCCGCTCAGCCTCGCCGCGCCAAGCACCGCGGAGCTGAAATTACTGGAAGACGACGTGCCCGTCCTCCGCCGGTCCGCCCGCGAGTCGAGCCAGGCGTGCGCCGGACGCCTGGCCGCACGCGACTACGGCGCCGCCTATGCGGCGGCCGAAGAGGCGATCCGCCCCTTGATGCTTTTCGAGCGGGCTCATTGGCTGGCCGCTTCGCGGAGCGTCGCCAGTCCCGTTACCAGCCCGGCGGCCATCACCTTCACCGGCCTGCCCGCACACTGGAGGCTGCTCCAGGGAGTCGTGCAGGCCAAGGCGGCCGCCAGCAGCCGGTTGGCGGGCGGCGACTTTGAAGACCTCCAGACCTGGCTCGGGTCCGGCTGGGATCATTTTCAGCACGCCGTGCCGGCAGTCCAATCCGAGGCCAATCTCGCCCCCGAAGCCGCCCGCTCCGGCTCGCTGGGCTTGAGGATTTCCGTCCGGCCATCCGATCCCGCGCAGGTTCCACAACTGGTCGAAACCCCGCCGGTCTGGATCACGTCCGCGCCGGTCGAGATCGAGGCGCGGACCCTTCTGGTCATTCGCGGCTGGGTCCGCGTCCCCAAACCGATCACCGGCAGCCCCGATGGGCTGCTGATTTTCGACTCGATCGCCGGGCGGACCCTCGCCGAGCGGATCAAAGTCGCCGAACAATGGCAAGAGTTTACCCTCTACCGCGCTTGTACCCAGCCGGGGCCGGTGCGCGTCACCTTCGCGCTGTCGGGCCTTGGCGACGCCTACCTCGACGACATTGCCATCGAGCCTCTTGCCGCCGCGCCGGCGCCGGTTGCCGCTGACGGGCCGGGCGCGCCGCCGGGCGGCGCCACCCTGCCGGATCACTAGAATATCCCGCCAGGCGGGCGGCCCGCACCACCCATCGCCTTGCCGATTGACGCGACGGTAGTACCGGCTTAGCATGAATTTGTGCCAATCGCCGGGCAGATGCTGACGGAGACTGCCCCCAATCGTAGGGGGGGAATCCTGGACTCTGATGAAGACCCTCCTCCACAAAACGAGCGTTCTCCTCTTCCTCGGCGGCTATTTTCTGGCCGTGACGGTTGGCGGTGCGTTCCATACCCATCGCGGTTCCGCTTGTTCTACCACGGCCGGCGAAGCGAATTCGGCCTGCCCGCCCACGGTTCTCGTGTGCCAGGAATGCGGCGGGGCGCCGCCGGACCGGACGGGGCAACCGAGGGAAACAGTCGCTTCTGGCCGAGTCGTCGACCACTCGCACTGCCCGATCTGTGATTTTCTCGCCCAGACGCCGATCTGCACCGTTCCCCTGGTATGCCTGGCGTCCGCCGGCGTTGCTGAACCGGTCGTTCTTTTTCCCGTGGTGGCTTGGGTCGCGCAGATCCGAGCGACCTTCTGGAGCCGGGGGCCGCCTCCGGTCGCTTGAGCCTCTCTTGACTCTTCTACTTGAGCACGCCGCTGCGCGCGCAAGGGCCGTGCCGGAACGGATTGATCCCGATCATTTTCTTGCAGACAGAGACCGTCTCATGCGACACAAAGCATTCACCCTGGTTGAGCTACTGGTGGTCATCGCCATCATCGGCATCCTGATCGCGCTCTTGCTGCCGGCCGTGCAGGCTGCGCGGGAGGCGGCGCGGCGGATGTCGTGCACCAATAATCTGAAGCAGCTCGGCTTGGGCTTGCACATGTATCACGACGTGCACAAGACGCTGCCGATCGGCTGGCTTGGCTTCGATTCCAGCGGCAAGCCGCACTTCGAGGGGAACCCGGGATGGGCTTGGAGCACCCGGATTCTGCCGTTCATCGAACAGCAATCGCTCTACGACAACTTAATCAACATGAATCTGCCGGTCGCCGACGGCGCCAACGCGCAGGCTCGAACAACGATCGTCCGAACCTTCCGCTGCCCTTCGGACATCGGTGAAGACCTGTTCGACCTGAAGGATGCCGTCGACGAAGAGACGGAAGGGACGAGCGTGCTCGCCAGGCTGGCGGCGAGCAATTATCCCGGAGTGTTCGGCACCCAGGACCTCCACGCGATCTGCGTTTCCGGCGCGCCGGCCTACAATGGATGCCAGGGCAACGGGGTGTTCCAGCTCAACCGCGGGGTACGCTTCAACGAAATCGTTGATGGCCTGAGCGGCACCTTCATGGTCGGCGAGCGCTGGTCGAAATGGGTGTATTCGACATGGACGGGCGTGGTGCCCGGCGGCTGGCACAGCCCGGCCCGCGTGGTTGCCGTGGCCTCCGCCGAGTTCCCGCCCAATTCGGAGGCCAACGTGGAGCAAAAGACCCACAACTTCAGCAGCTTCCACCCCTCGGGCACCAACTTCCTGCTCTGCGACGGACACGTGCAAATGATTGCCGAAACGATCAACGTTGACGTCTACAATGCCCTTTGCACCCGGCAGGGCGGCGAGCCGGCCGGCGAATTCTAGCCCGTAGGGTGGTCGAGAGCGGCCCAACCCACGCAGCGGCGAGTTGCCCTGCCGCTCTCGATCAACAGGAAAGCCCGCACGGCCACGGCGGGAGCGGCGGCCCACCCGCGGCAACACCAAAGTCGCGGTGAAATTCCAGGCGCACGCCGGTTGCATGGCCGACGTGCGTCAAATTGCGGCAGAACCTCAATGCTGCCCGCCGCCCCGCCGCGAGTGACCGCTCTGGAGATCGCCAAGTTATCCTTTTTAAAAGGACAATAATAGCCTACTTTCCGCACATCTCATGCGGAATTATCTCGAATTACCGCGGCAGACACAATGGCGCGATTCTATTGAGCGATCGCTGATTTCCTGGGCATTCTGGTAGTCCTCCGATCGGACGCGGACGATGGGATTGAGAGACAACTCCCTGTTATACCGACGGGCACAAAGTGTTTTCCGCGACTCATGGTCCAGCGAGGAAGCAGACGGGCAGTTCTCTTGGCAGTTCCGCGGGATCGATTCGTGCCGGGAGCCATGTCGCTGAACGCCGCCGGGTAATGCACTATCCGGCAGGCGTCACGCCTGGGCATGCCGACAGATTCTCGAGTTGCATGAATTTTTCACGCGGTTGTCTCGTTCCGGCAAGTGTCCATCCAGAAAACGTGCGACTGTCGCGGTCTGCCTAGAGACGGTCCCGGTTTGGGGTCTTTTGGAAAACTCAGGCAAGAACCATTTGTGGGGGTATAAAAATGCTATGACGTATTAACCTCATTTCCTTTCAGCAGGACAGCCGAAATCCGGCGCTACGCCCGGTGCGGTGTCGGGAACGTGACCTGTTTGACACGGAATAAAGGAGTCTGCCATGGGAAAACGAAGAAACCGGTCGAAACATCGATCCACGCAGGGGCCGGCGGGAAGCGTCGCGACCTGGGATCAAGGAGCCTTGCGTTCTTACAGTGTGGGTGCCTTGCCGATCATCAATCACGTGTTGGATCGCATGAATCTGGAAAAGATCCTCGAGGCGCAGTTGCCCAACGAAGACGCGCGAACCAAGATTCGCACGTGCTGCGGCTTGATGCTTCTGGTAAGGAACATCCTCATCTCCCGTGAGCCGCTGTATGGCGTGGGGGAGTGGGCGAGCCGCTACGCTCCGGACTTGCTGGGATTGACGCCTGGGCAGGTGGCTGCGTTGAACGATGACCGCTCAGGTCGCTGGCTTGCCAGGTTTTTTGCCTTTGACCCGCCGGCGATCGCGTTGGCCGCAACGACGCACAGCGTCCGCCGCTTCCAAGTCGCGCTCGACGAACTGCATAACGATTCGACGACGGTCACGTTCTACGGCGCGTACCGCGGAGCCGAACAAGAACAGCAGCGGCACGGCCGCACAGCGCCAGCGATCACGTTCGGCCACAACAAGGACCACCGCCCCGATCTGAAGCAACTCCTGTATGTCTTGACCCTCTCCCACGATGGCGGCGTCCCGGTGCATTTTCGCGTCTGCAGCGGCAACGTGGTCGACGACCAGACGCATCGGGAAACCTGGGACCTACTCTGTCAGTTGGCCGGGCGGCCCGATTTTCTGTACATCGCCGACTGCAAGCTCGCGACGGCGGAGAACATGACCTACATCCACGGGCATGGGGGGAAGTTCGTGACCGTGCTTCCACGGACCCGCAAGGAAGATAACGACTTCCGCAGCCAGCTTGCGGCGGGCGGCGTCGTTTGGCGGCCGGTTTGGGAGAAAGAGGATGAGTACGGCCAGATCGTGGACCGGTTCTCCATCTCCGATGCGCCGATGCTGACCGCCGAAGGCTTCCGGCTGATCTGGTATCACAGCTCGCGCAAGGCCGAACTCGACGCCGCCGCCCGGGCAACCAGCATCCGCCGCGGCCTGCGGGAGCTGGCCGAATTGCGCCAGAGACTGCACGGCCCGCGGACGCGATTCCAGGATCAAGCCAAGGTTCACGATGCCGTCGCCGAGATCTTGAAGCAGCACGACCTTTCGGAGTTGATTCGCGTCACCGTCAAGCAGACATGCATCGAACAGTTCCGGCAAGACCATCGTGGACGGCCGGGACCGGATACCCATTATCGCAAGCAGGTCAAGTGGCGATTCGATCTGGAGTGCGAGTTGGACCAGGAGCATTTGGCCGCGGCAGAACAGCTTGATGGCGTGTTTCCATTGGTCACCAACGATTGCACGCTCTCGGAACTCGAACTGCTCTATGCCTACAAACGCCAGCCTTTGATTGAGAAACGGTTCGAGCAGATGAAAACCGACTTCGCCATCGCCCCCGTATGGCTGAAGAATGTGGAGCGAGAATTGAGAAAAGCGATGGAACGCGAGGGGCTAGAATCGCTTCCGATGTACCCGGAAGGCCGAGACTGCCATTGCCCCACCACGCGGCGACTGATCGACATTTTCGATCCCATCCAACGACACGAAATCCATCAGACAGGCCAAGCACCGACCGTCATGGTCACGAAACTCACTTCGCTGCAGCGACGCCTGCTTCGCCTCCTCGGCATCCCCGCATCATCCTATGGCCAGTGAACAACTTGCGGAGCTCGGGTAATTAACAGAAAATCAAACGGAGAAGTGCGGAAAGTAGGATGTTAATCCGAAGTTCCATCGCTAGATGATACGGAAGTTTCGGCCATTATGGGAGTTGCGTCAATTTTGAAAAGCGCTATGTAGTCATGTAAAGTGCATTGATACCTCTTGCTTTATTGATTGATCCGTGTATAATGTCGGCATGTACATAGCCATCGTTCCCAACCGTTCGTCCCCGCCGGCCGTGCTGCTGCGGGAAAGCTACCGCGAGAACGGCAAGGTCAAGAACCGGACCCTCGCCAACCTGTCGCACCTTCCCGCCGAGCAGATTCAACTCCTCCGGCGGGTACTCCGAGGGGAAAACCTGGTTTCCCCCGAGGAGGCATTTCGTATCATCCGCTCCAAACCGCATGGACACGTCCAGGCAGTGCTCGACATGATTCGGCAACTGCGGTTGGACCAGTTGCTGGCCGCCAAGCCTTGCCGAGAACGCGACCTGGTGATGGGCATGATTGTGCAGCAGGTGATCTTTCCCTGCTCCAAGCTCGGTGCGACGCGGCACTGGCATACAACCAGCCTGGCCGAACAGTTGCAGGTCAGCGACGCGGACCACGACGACTTGTATGCGGCGATGGATTGGTTGCTGGAACGGCAGGAACGCATCGAGAACAAACTGGCTACGCGACATCTCACGGAAGGGTCGTTGGTGCTGTACGACATCACCAGCAGCTACTATGAGGGACACACCTGCTCCTTAGCGAAATTCGGCCACAATCGGGACGGAAAGGTAGATCGTCCGATCATTGTTTACGGTGTCCTCACCGACCAAGAGGGGCGTCCTCTCTCCGTGAAGGTGTACGAGGGAAACACAGCCGATCCCGCCACGGTGCCAGACCAG
>JAMOAF010000436.1 GCA_023621895.1 Planctomycetota bacterium | reverse complement strand
GGGCGCGCCGGAAAGGCAAGGTTCGTTGTTCACGGCAAAGCGAATTGGTGTGACGATATCGAGGCCACGACCCGATCGGTCTCTTGACACGAATCGCCGAGAAGGGTCAGGGGCTTTTTATGAGCTTTCAGGAGGCTTGCATTGTACGACGCAGACACTCTGCTGGACGAACTGCACGACGAAGATTCTCCCCGAGCCGTCCGGAGCCTTGACCTGGACGATGAAGATGACGGCGATCTCGGGCTCGACGACGATCTCGATGACACCCTGATCGTCGTCGACGGCGACGTCGACGAGCTGGACACATCGGATGATGCCTTGCTGAGTGCCGACGAGACGGAATCGTGGTCGGACGACCCGGTGCGGATGTACTTGACGCAGATGGGCGAAATCCCGCTGCTCACTCGGCAGCAAGAAATTTCCTTGGCAAAGCAGATCGAGATCACCCGGGCGAAGTTCCGCCGCAAGCTGCTCGAATGCGACTACGTGATGCAGCAGGCGGTGCGGGTGCTCCGCCGGGTCCACGACGGCGAGCTTCCCTTCGACCGGACCGTGCAGGTTTCCGTGACCGATCGGCTCGAAAAGGACCAGATTCTCGGCCGCCTCCCCCATAACTTGCGAACACTGGAGATCTTGCTCAAGCGAAACCGCCGCGATTATCGTGTTGCCACGAGCAAATCGCGGCCGCTCGCCGAGCGGCAGGAAGCCTGGCGCCGGTTGGGACGCTGCCGGAAACGCGCCGTGCGGTTGATCGAGGAACTGGGATTGAGGACCCAAAGGATCGAGCCGTTGATCGGCACCCTGGAAGAATTCAGCCGCCGAGTCGACGAACTCCGCGACCGCATCAAGCGGCAGAAGCAGGCGGGCGGCATCCTCGAGGAACGCGAGGCCTGGACGATCGAGTATCGGAACATCCTCCGGGCGAGCCAGGAGACGCCGACGAGCCTGCGGAACCGGATTCGCTATCTGAAGTCCGTTTATGCCCAGTACCAGGAAGCCAAGCGGGGCCTCTCGGAGGGCAACCTGCGCCTGGTCGTCTCGATTGCCAAGAAGTACCGCAACCGCGGCCTCAGCTTCCTCGACCTGATCCAGGAAGGAAACGCGGGCCTGATGCGCGCGGTCGACAAATTCGAGTACCGCCGCGGCTTCAAGTTCTGCACCTATGCGACCTGGTGGATTCGCCAGGCGATCACCCGGGCCGTCGCCGACCAGAGCCGCACGATCCGGATTCCGGTCCACATGGTCGAGACGATGTCGCGCGTGCGGAATGTCTCGCGGAAGCTGCTCCAGGAACTCGGCCGCGAGCCGACGATCGAGGAGACGGCACGAGCGAGCGAGACGTGCGTCGACGAGACCCGCCGCGTGCTGGCCATGAGCCGCTACCCGATCAGCCTCGACCGCCCCGTGGGCAATAGCGAAGACAGCCACTTCGGCGACCTGCTGCCCGACGGCGCGGCGGAAAGCCCGTCGATCGGCGCGGCCCAGGAGATGCTCCGCCGCCGGATCAACAAGGTCCTCAAGACGCTCAGCTACCGCGAACGGGAGATCATCAAGCTCCGCTATGGGCTGGGCGACGGGTACAGCTACACCCTGGAAGAGGTTGGCCACATCTTCAAGGTCACCCGCGAACGGATCCGGCAGATCGAAGCCAAGGCCGTGCGCAAGCTACAGCAGCCCAACCGAAGCCAGGAGCTGGTCGGGTTCCTCGATTAGTAGAATTGCAGCTGCAATCGCCGATTGCAGGCTCTCCTGAAAAAGCCGGGCGCTGGGCACGCCCGGCTTTTTCTTATGTATGCCACTGGCGAGGGGTTTCAATTTACGCCCCCCGCTGTTGCTTCCCCTCCACCGGCCGGCTATAAAATCCAACAGGGCTCAGGGTTTAGTATTCAGTCTTTCATGCCGCCGGGCGCCGCCTCGTTCCCAAGCTCCAGCTTGGGAACGCCCCGTTGTGGCCACCGCCAGGCGACACCTGGAATCATGAAGACCACGGTTTAGGGAATGGTAAGGTTCTCAAGTTGGAGCTTGGGAACCAGGAAGGTTTAGGTTAGAGTTCATGGCGATTGAAAAAGACCCCCCAAAAGAGGCAATGCCGCTTTCAACCGTTCAGTCGGCCTTTCTCGCCCTGTTGAGAATCGCCATCGGCTGGCACTTCGCCTACGAAGGCCTCTCGAAGGTGCTCGACCCGGGATGGAGTTCAGCCGCTTATCTGGAGAGCGCTTCGTGGGTCGGGTCGGGCATGTTCCACTGGATGGCGTCCGATCCGGCGATCCTTCGGGTGGTCGACCTGCTCAACGCCTGGGGGCTTCTGCTGGTCGGCGCCGGCTTGATGGCCGGGCTGCTGACCCGGTTGGCGGCTTGCGGCGGAGTGGCGCTTCTGGCGATGTACTACATGGCCCACCCGGCCCTGTTCACCAGTCCCGCGGAACCGGTGGAGGGGCATTACCTGATCGTCAACAAGAACCTGGTGGAGCTGTTCGCCCTCGTCGTTGTCGCGGTCATGCCGGCGGCGCGACTCGGGCTGGACGGCTTCTTGGGCTCTCTACTGGCGCGCCGCCGCCTGGCCGTGCAGCCGGCGGAGTCGGAATCCGCCGCCGCACGGCGGCAGCCGCTCGCCCGTCGCCAGCTTCTCGCCGGCCTGGTCGGATTGCCGTTTCTGGGCGCCTTTGTCATGGCCGTGCTGAAGAAACGCGGCTACCTGAGCGCCGAGGAGTCGCAACTGGCCACGAGGGTCGACGCCGTTTCCGCTCCCTCGATGAAGAGCCTGACCTTCGAGACCCTCGACGATCTGAAGGGCAAGCTGCCGACGGCCAAGATCAACCAGGTCGAGTTGAGCCGGGTGATGATCGGCGGCAATCTAATGAACGGCTTCGCCCACGCCCGCGACCTGATCTACGTCTCCAAGCTGATCAAGGCCTACCACCAGGACTGGCGCATTTTCGAGACGCTCCGGATTGCGGAAGCGTGCGGCATCAACGCGATCGTCACGAATCCGATTCTTGCTCCGCAGATTGTCGAGTACTGGGAAAAGCATGGCGGAAAGATCCAGTTCGTCGCCCAGTGCAAGGGCAAGAACCGGCAGGAATTCCTCGACACCGTGAAATACTCGCTCGACCAGGGCGCCTGCGCGGCCTACGTGCAAGGGGCCGCCGCCGACGACTACGTCCGCCAGGGGCACTTCGATTGGATTGCCGAAGGGCTGGAGATGATCCGCGCGGGGAAGATACCCGCCGGCATCGGCGGGCACTACATCACGACGATCCGGGGCTGCGTCGAAAAAGGCTTCGAGCCCGACTTCTGGATGAAGACGCTCCACCATCTCCAGTACTGGTCTTCGCGGACGGACGACCAGCACGACAACGTCTGGTGCGAGGACCCGCAAGAGACGATCGAATTCATGGAATCGCTACCGCAGCCGTGGATCGCCTTCAAGGTGCTGGCGGCCGGCGCGCTCCACCCGCGAGACGGCTTCCGCTACGCCTTCGAAAACGGCGCGGACTTCATCTGCGTGGGAATGTACGATTTCCAAGTCGTCGAAGACTGCAATATCGCCCTCGACGTGCTCAACGCGAAGCTCCAGCGGCAGCGCATCTGGCGCGCCTGAGACGTAAGCCTCCAAGGAAAGCAAATCACATGAGTGCACGCTTGCACTTTTCGGCCCTCGCCGCGATTGCGCTGGTGATTCCCGGCGTGGCAGCGGCAGAACCCGCCGCACATCCAGGCCTGTTCGACAGAGACAACCTTGTCGCCTGGTGCATTGTTCCCTTCGATGCCGCCCGGCGGGGTCCGGAAGAGCGGGCGGCGATGCTTGAAGAGCTGGGGCTGAAGAAGCTCGCCTATGACTGGCGCGAAGAGCACGTGCCGACCTTTGAAGACGAGATTCTCGCCCTGCGGCGGCACGGCATCGAGTTCACCGCCTATTGGTGCAGCGGAGGGCTGACCGAGACGAACCGCAAGATGTTCGCGCTATTTGAAAAACACGGCATTCGGCCGCAACTCTGGGTGATTGCCCCCGGCCCTGCCGGCGCGACCCAAGAAGAGCGGGTGGAAGCCGCCGGACGCGCCCTGCTCCCCCTCGCCGCGGAAGCCCGGCGGCTCGGCTCGAAGCTCGCCCTTTACAATCACGGCGGCTGGCAAGGCGAACCGGAGACGCTTGTGGCGATCACCCGCTGGCTCCGCGCGGCGACCGGCGGCGACCATGTGGGGATCGTCTACAATTTTCACCACGGGCACGAGCACCTGGACCGATTCCCTGAGGCGTTTCGCGCCATGACGCCCTACCTATTCTGCGTCAACCTGAATGGCATGACCCCCGGCGGCGCGAAGGTCCTGCCTCTTGGCAGCGGCACGGAAGACCTGAAGATTCTGGCGATGATTCGCGATTCCGGCTACCGCGGTCCGATCGGCATTCTCGATCACCGGCCTGAACTCGACGCGAGGAAAAGCCTCCAGGAGAATCTCGACGGCCTGAAAACGCTTCTGGAGAAGCTTGGCGATTCCGGAGCGCCGAAATAGGGACCCTTCCCCTCAGGGCCGCGCGAGCTGTGATGTGAATGGCGGTGTCAGTCGCGCCGCGGGTTGACGAGTTGATACTGCCGCCGCCCGGCCGCCCAGGCCTTCCAGGCCCCCACGTCGTAGCCGAAGTTGCTCCCCCCTGAGAGCGCCACCAGGGCATCGAGCACGCTGCGATTCGTGAGCGAC
>JAMOAF010001092.1 GCA_023621895.1 Planctomycetota bacterium | reverse complement strand
CGGCCGTCTTGAGCCATCCCGAGGCGTGGTAGACCATGCCCGGCCGCGGCGCAAATTCGGCGCGAAACTCGGTCGGTCCCAGCGCGCCGCCGGGGGGCGCCTCGACCTTGGCGCAGAACCGTCCTCCACGAGGGGCCTCGCCGGTCACCGTGCACCGCGGGCTGGTGCAATACCATTGACCCTCGCCGGGGCTCTTGCCGAGAGGCGCCTCTTGGCTCTTCTCAAAGCCGCCGTCCGCCAGCAGGGTGTTTCCACTTGCCAGCGCTTCGCGCACCTCGGCTTCCGTGACCTCGACCTGCGGCCGCCACTTGCCCCCGCGCTTGGCCAACAAGTCGTTAAACGCATAGCCTCCCATGGTGATGAAACCGCCGCCGGCGCGAAGATATTCGATGAACGTGTTTCGAGCGGGGGAAGGGAAGGTCTGCCCGGTGGGAAGCACCACCAGGTCGAACGCCGAGGGCTTGAGCACGCCGGGATCGGCCAGTTGGTCGGCGGAGAGCAATTGGACCTTGATGCCCGCATCTTCCAGAATCTTGCCAATCGTCTGCGGCAGGGACTTGGCGCCGCGGACGGGCATCTCGGGCTCGTTGAGCACGGCGACTATTCCCCCCGGCTTCGTCGCAGGCAACGGTTGTTTCGCCGGCTGGGCAGCTTGTGGCTCCGCGGCGGTGCTGGCCACCTGCCGGGGCGACAGGGAGCCGATTGACAGGGCAACCAGTAGCGGCAACAGATGTGTGTATCTCATCACAGGGACTCCTTCTGAGCCAGCATGAACAGCGAATCCTGGCATCAAGTCGATTCAAGGGCGCCCCGGCCGTGCTTCGCGTTCTTTCCACGCCACGCCGGCGTGTACCGAAAAACTCGCCGGCTGGTCCGGTTCAAACGGATCGACAAATCCATCGGCGCCTTCGCGCGATTGTCGCACCGGCATCATTAAACCTGGAAGAACTCGGCACAATGACATATATGTTCAAGGCCACTGAGACTTTTGAGCGGGACAAAACGGCACGATGATTTTTCCGCGATCCTCTCCGGCCCGCGGCTCCGTCGCGTTGGAGACGGCCGGCTTGACGCGTGCTCGGTGAGTTGGCCGCGGGATTCACCCGGCGCCCTGCCGGCCTTCTGTTTGCGCAGCGACGGTTGATTGGCCTCGGTCAGTCTCTCCGCAGCCAGTACAGCCGCGTCTCCATGGGCACGAAGGTTTCCGTGAACTCGACGACGGGGCGGTCGCTGACCTGCCGGTCCTCGAACAACTCCGTTACCCTTCGCGCCTCGGGCAGGCGGAACGTGCGCCGGCCGCCTTTGCCGGAGTGCAGCGCGATCAGCTCGTCGTTGGCGTAGAACGGGTCGCCTTGTTCACAGTAGACATGGACGCCCGCCTTGAGGAAAATGCCCCGCAAGAGCTCGGGCGGCATCTGCGGGCGCCTGAGGAGCACCGACGTCCAACCGCCGCGATCTCTGTAGACCGCCTCTTGCGGTTGCGACGGGTTGACGTCTTCGACTTTCACCCCGGCGAGGAGCTCGATGTTCGCGGGATCATACCGGCCGTCGGTGATGATGCCCGGTGCGAAGGAGAGGACGATCGTCCTGCCGTCGCGGAGGAGCTTCTCCTCGAGCAGCTTCCGCTTCTCCGGCGTGACGACAAACAGGTTGGGTAGGATCGCGACTTTGCAGGCCGCCATGTCGAGCTTCGGCAGATCGGCCAGCGAATAGCATCGCCAGGGGACTCCCGCCTGGAACATCGAGAATTGCAGCTCTCGCAAGAGGGAATCGGCCAGCCGGCTATGCCCGTCGACGTAATACATCGAATCGGCGTCGGCGAGCACGGCGACTTCGGCCTTGCCCGGCCCCGTCTCGGCGAAGCGTTCGCTGATGGCGGTCATCTTCTTCATGTTCGCCATGATCTCGGGGTCGTCGAACCAACCGCCGAACATGTCGAACCACCACAGGTGCGATCCGTGGGTCATCGCCATTGCGAACTCGCGCCGCAGCGCGCCGATCGCCTCCGGCCGCGAGGGCAAGTCGAACCTCTTTCCGCCGCCGGTGAGGCGGCGGGTCCCGATGTTCTCGCTATTCTTGAGGCAGTAGGTCCTGTGATCCACCTCGTGCCAGGCGCCCTTGCCGTTGGCAAACAGCGAATCGATCGCGTAGAGGAATCCGCCCGTCCCGCCGCCGCGCCGGTTCGCGTAGTCGGCCGGTTCGGTGTTGTAGCCCAGCAGGGGCGATTGGAAGACGCGGTCATAATCGAGATGCCCCTCGTACAACAGCCGGTGGGCGCCCAGCTCCATGATGTATCCGTGGAACGTGCCCAGGGGCACGCGGCCGGCGATGATCCGCTGGGCCTCTGCCGCGAAGTCGAGCATCGCGTCGGCAATCAAGCGGTTGTGAAACCTCCAGTAGGCGATCTTGTCGGCATCCTTCACCGGATCGTAGAACAGGGGATGCGTGGTCTTCTCCCGATCCGCCGGAACTCCGAGACCAGGACGCCCCATCCACCTGGCAAAGGCCGCCTGCTTCAGCGGGCCCGGGTTGCCCTTCTGCCAATCGTACCACTCGCAGGTACCGCCGCAGGAGAGTTGATAGGTAACGATCTTGTCCCGGTACTTCGATTCCGTGTATTCGAGGAATCGCCGCATGTACTCCTTGGCATCGCGTTTGAAATCGTCGCGGAGGACGACTTCCGCCAGGTGGCAGAAACTGTCGGCCCCGCCGCAGCCCTCGCTGCGCCCCGGCATGTTCGGTGCGTCCGGCGCCGTCTCCGCGAGGCGAAGGAAGCTGCCGTCCCCGCCGTGCGACCTGACCCACCAGCCGGGCGTGTTCAGGTCAACCATGACCATCAACCTGGCTTCGGGATTCCATTTCAGCACATCGCCGATGTGATCGTCGAGCGATTGCCAGTTGTACTCGCCCGGACCGGTCCAGATCTGCGGGTAGTTCGAATAGGGAACGTTCACGCTACAGATCGTGTTGGCCGGGTAGATGAACACGAGCTTGACGCCGGCTTCGGCGAACTGCCGGTTGTACCGCTCCTGGGGCCAGAACGAGCGATAGGCAATCCGCGGAATCCCCGGCATCCTGGTGCTCTGCTTCTCACCGGCCGGGGCCGGCTGTCCGGCGGTCGCAACTGCTGCGGCCAGCGCGGCAATCATCACAGCCATCGCTGCGTAACGTGCAAGTAGCATAAGACTTCCTCCGTTGCGAATGTTCATGGTGTGACACCATTCCGTCTCGTGGTCTTCTAATACCCGGCGATCCGTTCTGGGTGCATGCTTGCGGCGAAAAGGCCGCGGTCCCCCACGCGCCCCGGAGGGTGAATGATCATTGGCAACACGCATGATACCGGCTGCGCGTGACGACCACGCAATGACATATGTGGTCAAGGAAAGTGAGACTTTTGGGCATGCAACCGCGACATCGCGATTTCGAAAGACGGTTGCCCGGCCGATGATCGAGGCATCAGCGGAGGTGAGCTGGATTAGCGTGTGTTTCGCAGCGGGCCGCCGATCTTGTCCGGCCCGTTCCGCAGTTGGCTGCGGAATTCGCCCGGCGTCTTGCCGGTCTTCCGCTTGAAGAGCTTCATCATGCATTCCGGGTAATTGAATCCGGCGAGCTCCGAGATGCGAGTCAGCGGGAGGTCCGTATCGCGGAGAAGCTCCTTGACGCGTTCGAGTTGCACGCGCAACAGCTCTTCGTGCGGCGAACGTCCCAATGCCTGGACAAACCTCCGCTGCAACGTGCTCCGCGATATCCCGACGTGCTTCGCCACGCGGAGGACCGAGAGTTTGCGCGCATAATTCTCGCGAATATGGTTGACGGCTTCGTGCACTTTCGGGTCGCTCACCGCCAGTGAGTTGGTCGACTTCCTTGAAACCACGCAGAGCGGTCCGGAGAGAAGTTCCTCGGCGGGCGGCTGTTCGCCTCGCATCATCCGGTCGAGCAAGGCGGCGGCCTCAAAACCGATCTGCTCCGGCCGCAAGGCGATGCTCGTCAGAGGGGGGTCCGCCAGGTTGCAGAGAACCTCGTCGTTGCCCACGCCGAGCACGGCAACATCGTCGGGGACTTTCAGCCCGCACAACGAACAAGCCTCCAGCACGTGCATCGCGCGCATATCGGTCCCGGCCATCACGGCCAGCGGCCGGGGCAGGGAAGACAGCCACTCTCCCATCTGTTCGATGTCGAATACGCCCGCCGACTCGATGGCGAGCACGCGCGATCCGCTCTCTGGCCGCGGACTCTGGAAGACCTCGACGGAACAGCCCTGTTCACGAACGTACTCGACGAAGGCCGCGCAGCGGCGCTCGCAGTAGTAGACACCGCGAAATCCGCAATAGGCAAGGTTCTGATAACCCAATTCAAGGAAATAGTCCACGGCCATCTTCGTGATCGCGGCATGGTCGACGGAGAAGCGTGGAATGCCGCGGCACCCGTACTGGGAGAACAGGTCAATCGTCGGAAGCCCCATGCGCTGCACCTGCTGCAAGAGGGCGGGCGTCTGGAATTGGCCAATCATGCCGTTGGGGCGCCACGACTTCACATCGGGAGGCAGACGCTCGGGCAACAGCCCCACGCGATGGAACACGATCCAATGCCCGTGCGATTGAATGTACGAGCCGATTCCACGCAGCGCCCCGCGCCCGAACTCCGAGCCGGACTGAACCAGGAGAACCACTCTCGGCGTATTCGGCATGGTCGGTCTCCGAATTG
>JAMOAF010000541.1 GCA_023621895.1 Planctomycetota bacterium | reverse complement strand
GATCCGTAGCCGCCGGAAAAATCCATTCCGTTCACCTCGTTGAAGATCTCGGCGGCGATGATGGTGTCGGCCAGGCCACGCTGTTTCAGCTCTTCGAGGATCCGGTCCAGCCCTTGGGCAAAGCGGATGAAGCGTTGTTCCGGAGGCAGGCCCAGTAACTCGGACGTCACACTTTTGTCGGTAAACCAGAACGTGTGCAGGTAATACCAGCTCGAGAGGATCACTTTGACCTTGTGGCGTTTCGCGACGGTGCAGAGTTCGATCAGTCGCTGCATCAGATCGACGCGACCACCGGTCATGTGCTCCATCTGCCGGGTAAAATGGGCGTGGCCGGGGACCGCGGGATAGAACGTCAACTCCCCACGCGGCTTGCCCGCGGCGTCGTGCGTGATTCCGGCCCCGCCTTCGATGCGAATGCAGTTGAAGCCGCGCTCGACCAGTTCCGTTACGCGCAGTTCGAGATCGTTGAAGAAACCATGGGTTCCCGTGTCCCACAGCGCCCAGATCCAGAAGGAAATGGCCAGGCGTTCTCGTCCGGCTGCCTCCGCCGCCGGCGCGCCGGCCGCCGCAACCGCCGTACTAAAAATGGTCCCGAGTCCGATCTGCACGGCCTCGCGGCGAGTGAAACCGATGGACCGTTGCTGTGCGTCCTTCATGTCGCTGCTCCTTGGTCAAGGTGGATGGCTGACTGCCATGATTGGCAGGCGAAGCGGCCCTGGAAGTGTCGTGGATTCGGTGGCGGCGGTCATTCCGCGCCGCCGAAAAAGCCGTCCTCGATCCAGATGGGTCGTTATCCCCGGTCCAAAACGAAACAGAAAGCGGTCGCGTAGCGCTCGTAGACCCAACAACCTTCTTCACGATCTACCACCTTCTCCGTCCTCCTCGTCGCGCAGGGTTCGTTTCACGAGAGTGCCGAGAGAAAATCGCTGCACGGCAAAGAATCAGAACGGAGACGATTTCAAACAGTTCCATCGGAAACTCCAGGCTCTTCGCAGCGATCGGCGGCGAGTTCATCGTAGCGGGACTCCGCACGGGTCACAAGCGGCCCCCGCGTCGGCGTCCGGCCAGCCGAATTCGACCATCTGCGGGTGATTGCGGCTGGTCAACACGATGACGTAGACCTGCTTCACCGTCTTGTCGAAACAAGGCGATGGTGAGACCGTGCCCGACCGAAAGGTTGATCGATCGGTCCGGCTCGGTCTACAATAGCCGCGTTTGGCTCAACGGCTGCTTGCCGCAGGTCGTCCCTGTGCGCGCACCTGCTTGGCATCGTTCGAGAAATAGCTGTCGCCTCGTCACATCGAGGCAAATGAGACCCGCCCCCGTTTCCGCCGCGCCCCGTCGCAGGTACGAACATGAAAATTATTGCTTGCTTTGCCTTGTGGTTGATTCTGACGGGTGTCGCCGGCGCGGAGCCTCAGGCGATCATCGACACCGACTTCGGGGTTCCGGGAAAGCCCTTTGAGACAATCACCGCGGCGAGAGGCGTCCGCATCACCGGGCGTCTGCCCGACGGATGGAGTGATAACTCAGAGTGGAAAAGCAATGTGGTGGCCGAATACAAGCCGATGAGCGAGGGAGGGCGAGATTTCCTTCGCGTTGAGCAAGCCTCCGGAGATGGCTTGCAGTTCATGCACCGCCTGCCCCCACTGGACGACGCCGGTGCTTATTACCGCCTGACGTTGACGGCTCGCAGCCTTACGGGCGTGAGTCTGGGGATTCGCGATGTCGGGCCACCGTACAGCACCCTGTCGTCGTTCACTCCCGCCACCGACGGCCAATGGCGAGACTTCTCCTACGACTTTCGACTCTCTCCGCATCGGTCCCAGACCGGGCTGTTTGTCTATCTGGCGGGAAATGGCCGGCTGGACCTGGCGAAGCTCAAAGTGGTGAAGCTCTCCGAGCAGGACCTCATCGCCGAGATCAAAGCCAAGTACCCCGCGGCCGGTTCAGGCAACCTGGTGAGCGCGTCTGTATTCCCGCTCGGACTGCAAAGCGGCTGGTCGATCGATCGAGATTACTCCGACGGTGACGAGGTGAAGGTGGAAAGCGATCGGGCCCTCTCAGGCCCGAGCGGCAGTCCGGCGCTGCGGATCGACGCGACCGTGAAGGGGATCCGCGTTTACAGCGCCCCTTTCGCCGTGCCGTGGAGCTTCGAAACGCACGTGCTCAGCATCGCGCTTCGTGGCGATTGGGAGGGCAGCCTGGCGGTAACTGGTGGGCGCGGCCAGCAGTGCGCGAGACTGCCGCTCACGTTGTCGGGCGAGCGGTGGCAACGCGTCGAATTACCGTTCAAGCCCGTCCTGCTGGCCCCATCGCACGCGATGCGGCTTGAGGGCAAGGGAACGCTCTGGCTGGACGGGTTGCAGGTGGAACACGGGGCCAAGGCCGGCGCGTATGCCCCGCAGAAACCGATGGAAGTGTCCCTCGCTCTGCCGCCCTCCGCTGCGGCCAGCGCGCGGGTGCAATTCACCGATGAGCCGATGAGGGTCCTGTTTGCCGTGGCGGGCCAGGCCCCGGGGGCGGTGCTCAAGACGCGATTGGTGACCATGTACGGCGATGAGAAACTCTTGCCGGCCATCCCCTTGGGCTCCGCGACATCGGGCGTCATCGCCTGCGAGCCGTTCGCCCCGCACGGACTCGGACCGTATCGCCTGGAGGCGTGCATCGTCGACGCCTCGGGGCAGCGTCTGAGCCCGTTCCAGGAAATCGTGTTTTATCGGCTCCACCGCCCGCGCTATTGGGGCAAGGACGCACCCGAATCCTTCTTCGGCACGCACACCTTATCGACCAACCGCCATCTGGCGATGACGAAAGCGATCGGCGCCAACTGGGTCCGCCTTCACGACGCGGGGACGGAATACATCGGCTGGTCGTTTCTCGAACCCGAGAAGGGCAAGTGGCAGTTTCGGGACAGCGACCTGCGGCGCTATCGCGACCACCATCTGAAAATCCTGGGGCTGCTGTCGACAACGCCGGGTTGGGCCAGCAATCTCGGCAGGCCCGCGGCCGGCTACTTCGATCGCTACCTTGAGCCGCTCAGTATGGACGACTGGGCCCATGCGGTGCGGACGATCGTCGGCCATCACCGTTCCATGATCGACACTTACGAAATCTGGAATGAACCGTGGGGGAGCACGTTCTGGAGTCTCAAGGTCGATCCGGCGCGGGGCCGCAACTCGAACGATCGCTATGTCCCCAGCGACACGCCCGCAAAGGATTACGCCGGCCTGCAAAAGACGGCTTACGAAGCCGCGCACGGAGTATTTCCGCAGGTGACCATCATCGGCTTCAACACCTACGGGGCCGAGAACGGCACGAAATGGACCAAGGAGGTGCTCGACTTCGGCGGGCTGGACACTTGCGATGCGATCTCCTACCACCATTACGAAAACGGCTTGACGGGCTTTCCGGACGATCCCGCCGCAAAGGCCTACCAGGCGGCCGTGGGGCCGATCCTCCAGAAACTCGGCCGGGTGCCGAAGCCGGTGTGGATGTCGGAAGGGGCGCCGTTGTCCGGCGATGTGTCGAACGGTTTCTATCGCTACACGTTGCCCTTCGAGAATCGCAATGACAACTGGCGAATCGCGGATCGGCTGGCGCGCTACACGATCGCCCGCAAGGCGAACGGCGAAGTTCGCCAGTTCCTCTACACGATGCACGGCCATAGCACATTCGGCGGCGCCGTGGAGTGGACAACGCTGGTTACCGCCGAGGGCTTCTTGCACCCTTCGGCGGCGGCCCACAGCGCGCTGGCGTGGCTATTGGAGGACACGCAGTTCGCCGGTCGCGTGACGTTGGCGGACGGCGTCCACGCCTACCTCTACTCCGGAGCGAACCGCGCGGTAGCGGCGATCACCTCGAGCCCGGTCCACGCGGCCTTCCAACTGCCGGCCTCAGCAGAGGTCCGGTCGTTCGACCTGTTCGGCAATCCGGTTGCAGCCGGCGCGGCGATCGACGATCGGGTTCACTACGTTGAGTGCGATGCCGGGCTGTCGGGTCTGAAGTCGGCACTACTGAAAGAATAGGTAACGCGGTACGCTCTCCAGCCTGGGACGAGTTGGTCATGAAGCATCGCTCTCCGGCGTGTTTCCCAGGAGATTCTTGACGCGACGTGCCCACGGCCAGATAATCCCGGCGTAGCGCTCGATCGCCAGCGAAACGACAGGAAGGGGAAAAGCCCGACGACCGCGCCCGCCGCCGAGTCGGCCGACGCCGACGGGTCCTTCGTGCTGGCGTTTCCGCTTGCTTCGACGCACGCCGGCATCTACCTGGGCAACGGCAATGTGGGGGTGATTGTCTGGGGAACGCCGGACAAGTTGATCCTCACCTGTCTTCCAGCTTGTCTCCGATGAGTCCGAAGACAAGCCGTGCCCGTACGGGCGTATTGATGCTTCTTCCGCAGGAAAACGTCAAGCGGTTTTCGCCTTGGGAAAGAGCCGGGACATCACCGACGAGTTTCATCCTGCTCACTTCCTGGCCGGTGTGATTGCAGACGGACGCCGCCTGGCCGCCTTCCCACTCCATATAATGGCCGCTGGCGATTGTTCCCTGGAAAAGGAACTTTCGGCCGTCCAAGACGAAAGAGGGGTCGATCAAATCGTATTTCCGAATCGGAAGTGCCTTCAGTGTTCGGAACCTCAGGTTCTTCGGATCGCCGACGATCATCAGATTGATTTCGGAAACATGGTCGTAGTGGACGAT
>JAMOAF010000965.1 GCA_023621895.1 Planctomycetota bacterium | reverse complement strand
ATCCCGTCGCCCATGATCAGGTCGAACCCGGCGGGGAAATCCGGGCTCGTGGGGTAGACGTCGATCAGCTTGGCCGTGAAGTCGGTATCCACGGCCGAGGAGGAGGCCCAGAGTCTGACTTGGATCGGACCGATGATCTCCGTGTCCCGCTCCAGCGGCGGCGTCATGAAGACCACGATATCGTTGCGTGCGGAAAGAGGGATCGGCCGCGGCCAGGTCCACGTGTGTTCCCCTCCCCACTGGTTCCAGGCCCCATCGGTCATGATCTGCCGCGCGCAGCAGGTGCAGCCGCCGATCGTGGGCACGGGGTTGCTGGGATCGAACTCGAAGGTGGTTGAACTCGCCGGTTCGGTCGGCGCGGACGTCGCCAGACTGCCGTCGCCATGCAGGTAGTACTTTGTCGGTTTGGCTTCCGGCAGAGGATAGTCGGGCGCATCCCGCCAGCAGCCGCCGTGGTACAGCATTCCGCTCTCCGTCTTGTGCCCGTCGCCCGAGCCCATCACGAACATTCGCACGGGCGTGCGGAAGGGCGCCTCCGCACCGAAACCAGCCTCGTTGCCTTTCAGCCAGCGGTCGTACCAGGCCTGGCGGATCGGCATCATGTTCACGGCCGCATCGGGGCCGAAATCGACCTGGCCGTGCGATCGGCCCTGCATGCCGTGAATCCACGGTCCGATGATCAGGTGGACCGGCCCCCGGATGTTCTTCTTCAGGGCCATGTAGGTCTCGGTCGTGCTGCTGCTGAACAGGTCGTACCAGCCGCCGATCATGAACACCGGCAGGTCCTTGTGCTCGTCGGCATACTCGATGATGTTGCTGAACCGCCAAAACTCATCGTTACGGCGATGTTCGAGCATGTTGAGCAGCATGTCCTCGTACTCCGAGGCGATCCGCAGCGGCGTCAGCCCTCGGCGGAGCGGCAGGTTGAGCAGGTAGTGCCGGCGATCGCTGGCTTGCTGGGCGAGGGCGGACTTCGTGGCGGAATCGCGCGCTTGGCGGCTTCCCGTCGCCGCGTTCGCCACGTGCCAGTTCCAAACCCGCAACCGGAACGCTCCGCCGTAAACGGCTCCGCCGAGGCCGTGGTTGATCGACGGGTCGGCGGGGATGATCGTCGTCAGGTGCGGCGGCCGCCCCATCGCCGCCAGGTGCTGCGTGGCGCCGACGTAGGAACAACCCATCATGCCGATCTTGCCGTCCGACCAGGGCTGCCGGGCGAGCCACTCGATCGCGTCGTAGCCGTCCTGGCGGTCGTCGGTCATCCAGTGCCAGATCCCCTCGGATCCTCCCCTGCCGCGCGTATCCTGACCGACGACGACGTAACCGCGAGGAACAAAGTATTTCGCCGTGGCAACCGTTCCCCCCTTTCCGTACGGGGTGCGGCTGAGTACGATCGGGAATCGGCCTTCCACCGCGGCGCCGTTGCGGGCGGGCAGGTAGATGTCCGTCGCCAGCTTAACGCCGTCGCGCAGCGGAACCATCACGTTCTGGCGAGTGACCATTTCGTAGGGCGGGTCCCCGCCGAGCGCCGCGCTCCCTTGCCACGCCAGGGCGCCCGTTACGGCAATCAGACGCACGACCATCCCCGCAGGGCCAAGTTGGCTCGGCATGGCAGGCACTCCTTCTGGCGACAGGTATTCCGGTCCGGGTCAACACGAACGGTCCAGTTAGACCGGCTGGCCCAAGTCTGAGCACGCCAAAGGTTCATGTCAAGCAGGCGCGGCCCGCGCCGGGAGGCTACAATGACCAGACTTGATTTTGGCGGAGGAGATGCGATGGCACGAATCATGCTGCTCGGTGCGACTCTGGCGGCGGTGTTGTGGTCCGCCGGTTTGAATGGCCAAGAGGCGAAGCCCGGCACGCCGCGAAAGCCGGCGGACGTGCTCAAGGAGGCGGATGGCACGGAATTCCGTTTCGCCTACTATCCGTCGCTCGATCGGGTGCGGTTCCTCGTGTTGACGCCGTCTCCGCAATTCGAGCAATGGGAGTTGAAACTGACCGCGGCGGGTCAAGGCACCAGCCTGGCGGACTGCCGCGGCCGCCTGCCGTTTCGCCCCTGCGGCGAGACGTTGGCGGTTCCGCCGCTTGACGAAGGCGACTACGAGCTGCGGCTTTCACTCTCGGGGGCCGATGGCGCGCGGCGAGAGCTCAAGCGGACGTTCGAACGCCGGCGGTTCCCTTGGGAAAACTGCCCGTTCGGCCGCGACCGGGTCGTCATCCCGCCGTTTACGCCGCTGGTCGTCGACGAGGCGCAGGGCTCCGTCGATTGCGTACTCCGCCGGCATCAACTCGACGGCGCCGGACTGTGGCGGCAGGTCGCCAGCCAGGAGCGCGAGTTGCTCGAATCGCCGATGCGGCTGGAGATCGAGACCGGCGGCCAGACGCAGGTTGCCGCCGGCGGCTCGGTGACCTTCACGGACAGGGCGGCGGATCATGTTCGCGGCCAGGCATCCTGGCGCGCCGGCCCGGTCCGAGGCCGCACGGATTTCGAGTTTGAATACGACGGGCTGATGCGGATCGCCCTGCGGCTGGAACCGGCGGCGGTCCGCGTCGACGCGATGCAATTGGCGATCCCGATGAAGACGGCCGAGACCTGGCTGATGCATCCGGTGACGGACCTGCTGCGGCACCACTACGCCGGCCGGATTCCGAACGGCCAAGGCAGACTATGGGACTACGGCGGCAAGCTGCGCGACGTGAAGTATACGGAGACCGGCAGCCCGGACGCCGGCGGCAAGGTATGGGATTCGCGGCACGTGGCGCGCTGGCAGTTGCCCGGCCCCTTCGTGCCCTACATCTGGCTCGGCGGCCCCGAGCGGGGCATCTGCTGGTTCGCCGAGAATGACCGCGACTGGTCGCTCGATCCGCAGCGCCCGGTGCTGGAGATTCGCCGCGTGGGCGCGGCGACCACGCTCGTGGTTCGAATCGCGACGCAACCGTTCGACTTGACTCGCGCACGCACGATCGTGTTCGGCCTGATGGCCACGCCGGCCAAGCCGATGCCCGAGACGCCGGTCAGCTTTCGCCGCTGGTGGGCCGGCAGCATGAGCGCCCGGACGAGGAACACGGCCCACTTCAATTTCATGGGCGCCTGCTACTACTGGGGCGCGGCCGGCCCGTGCTTCGCCTTCTATCCGGCGTTCCGGGATTTCAGCGTCTACGACGAGTTCGCCCGAGTCCGGCGGACCGGCGAAATGGATCGCGCGTACACGGACAAGTGGCTCGAACGGTTCCGGGCGCCGGAATTCGAGCCACATCTCGAGACCTACCGGGCGCACATCAACTGGACGCTGAACTTCTTCGCCAGCGGCGGCTGGCGCGGCGGCGAGGCGGAGGGCAAGACGGCCTACGCGATCCCCTACACAAACGGCCGGGCGATCAACTGGGGCGATGAAGTCCGCACGTATGCCGACGAGTGGAGCACGCTGGACATCGCCGATCCGCGCTGGCCCGGCGAGGAGCGGTTTCTGCGCGAGCCGTCCGGGGGTTGGACGCTGAACTCCTACGGCAAGCTGGAGACGCCGCGCGAATTCTCGGGCGTCGCCTATGCCGTGGACCCGGCGCCTAGCTGGCAGGACCTGGTGCTCTTCTATCACCGGCGGATGCTCGACACGTTCGCCGACGGCATTTACTTCGATGATTTCTTCCTCGCGCCGAACTACAACCCGTTCGGCCCCGGCTACATCGACGACCAGGGGCGCCTCCGCCCCGGCGTGAACATCCTTGGCTTCCGTGAGCTGGCAAAGCGGATTGCCGTGATGCACCACCAACTCGGCCGCCGCCCCTTGTCGTTCTTGCACATGACCAATACGAACATCGTGCCGATGCTGTCGTTCGGCACGCTGCTGCTGGATCACGAGTGGCGCGACCAGGGGGCTTACGCCGCGAAGGATTTCCACGAGCGTCTGAACCTCGACGACGACACCAGCCTGCTGCTGGCCCAGAGCACCGGGTTTCAAAGCGGCTGCATCGGCGTGATCCACGATCTTCTCCGCGGGCCGGAGCGGGACCGCTTGGTGCGCAGCGGCGTGGGCGTCGCATTGACGCACGAGATGAAATTCCCGCTGTATTGGGAGCCCCTCGGCCGAACGATCGCGGAGCATTTGAGCAACTTCGGCTACGGGCTGCCGGACTGCCGCGTGTTCCGGTATTGGGACGAGTCGCCGCCGGTCAAGACGAGCGGGGCCGCGGCCAAGACGCTCGCGCTCGGCCGGTCTGGCCAGGCATTGATTGTCGTCGCCAGCTACGGTCCGGCCGGCGACGTGACTTTGGACCTCGATCCGGCCGCGCTCGGCCTGGCCGGCGAGTTGTCGGGGGTGAATGTCGAAACCGGCGCGGCCATCGAGCGGACCGGCCCTGGAAGCTTCAAGCTGCCGCTGGGCCGGCACGATTTCTGCCTGGTGAAGATCGGCCCCGCGAAGCAGTAAGCGAGGCGGATGCACGTCAGCTTTTGCGCTTTTGAGTTGGGGAGATAGGGTTTTTGGGGCGTCGTATGAACGGATAGGGTAGTTGGGAACTAAATGAGGTTGCGTGATCCCGGGAGGAATTCATGAGAGCATGATAGCCGCGCAGCGCCGTGGCTGGGTTATCTGATCAGCGCTGCTCACGGCCGCGCCGCTGCCAGGCCATTTCGAGCAGCATTTCCACGAGCCGGGGAAACGGGATACCGACGTGCGCGGCGGCCTTGGGAACCAGGCTGTGATCGGTGAAT
>JAMOAF010000084.1 GCA_023621895.1 Planctomycetota bacterium | reverse complement strand
CCCGGTGCCCCAGGCGCTGCCGGTCCCGGCGCCCCGGCGCCCGGCGCCCCAGCGCCCGGCGCCCCAGGGGCTGCGGGTCGCGGCGCTCCGGCGCCCGGCGCCCCAGGCGCTGCGGGTCCCGGTGCTGCTGCCCCCGGCGCGCCTGGTCCTGGCGCTGCGGCTCCCGGCGCCCCCGGAGCTGCTGCTGGACCGGGGACCGCGGCCCCGCCAGGCCCAGGGGCAGCGCCCGCCCCTGGCTCAGCCACGGGACGCATGGTTGGCGCGTCTGATGGCGGCGCCGCCACCTCGGCAACTTCCCCTTTACCAAGTTTCTCCATGTCGGGCGGGTTGAAAATCCGAATCACTCCGAAAATCTCGATCGGTATGTCGCGGTTTGCCTCGTCAGCCACCGTTTGCGCTGCCGTCGGCCCGCCCATTCCGAGACCGCCCATTCCGGGACCGCCCTCCATTCCCCCCTCAGCGCCAGAGGTTGGCCCGCCGTAGCCGCTGCCGCCATAACCGCCGGCGCCGTAGCCACCCGCCCCCGGCATGGCCCCACCCTCTGGTGCGTATCCGCTGCCGCCGTACCCGCCGCCGCCGTACCCCCCGCCGCCGCTGCCGTATCCGCCGCCGCCGTACCCGCCACCATATCCACTGCCTCCGTAGCCCCCCGGCATCATCCCACCCTCTGCTCCCAAACCGACACTGCTCACCGGCAGTCTCCCTCCGGCCTGGATGCTCACCTGGTTCACATCGACGGGCATTTCACAATTTGCCAGGCTGACCAGAAAGTCGGGCATTTTCTGCTGGTCCATGATGACCACAATATGGACGGGCATCAGCTTGAACTCGGCGAAGGGGTTGGAACTGGCGGCCAGCGGATCGCCATTGAAATCAACGTAACGTCCGCGCATCAGCCTCTCGCCGACCTTCTCCTCGGTGGGAGGGCCGGTGGGCATCATTCCCTCGGCCCCCGGCCCCATCCCTCCCTCCATATACTCTCCCGGCGCTCCCATTCCCATTTCCGCACCGGGCATTCCCATGCCTTCCCCTCCCATACCTGCCATTCCCATGCCGCCTTCAGCGGACATTCCCATTCCGCCGAATTCCCCGCCCATGCCGCCCCCGAGCATCTGCGTGAGGTTCAACCGTGTCTTGGCCGTCCTCATCGCCATCGCGGCCGGCTGCCCGATTTCCAACGCTTCAATTCGTTTGACCGCCGCGTTGTAGTAGCTCGTGGCGCCCACCTCTTGGTTGGTCTTGGCGATTGCCCGCAACAGGGCCTCATAGACCCACAGGTCTTCCTGTGCTAAACGGACCTGCACCGTGTAGGGGCGCTCGACCCAGTAGACACCCGCCTGGATCCGCGCATAATCGGCGTCATTCCATTCGACAATCCCCTCCAGTTCGCGGCCCGCCATCATCGGCATGCCGTATTCTCCGACACCGACGCCGCCCTCCGCGCCCATGCCCGCCTCGGCGCCCGGGAAAGCCGCGCCAGGGAAAGCCGCACCGGGGTACGCCGCACCCGACTCACCCGCGCCGGGGTAAGCCGCGCCGGGGAAAGCCGCACCGGGGTAAGCCGCACCGGGGTAAGCCGCACCCGGCTCACTCCCGCCGGGGTAAGCCGCGCCGAGCGCTCCGAAGGGCCGCTTAAGTTCCTTGGGCTTGCGCCGATTGATGATTTCATCGATTTCCGGGAAATGCTGCTTGATGAACGTCTGGTACTCTTCGCGGAACTTCGTCGGAATCTCGGCCTCTCGCGGCAGCCGCACAATCATCTCCCGGAATTCACGGCTGAGCTGTTTCGGCCACTGATTCTGCTTCTGCTGATCGGCATACATTACCTGCCAGGCCTTCAACACTCCGTTGCGGTTCAACCCGATCAATTGCCCATACTGCTCGATCCATTCCTGATTCGGGTGTTCCGGGCTGGACCGGAGCGTGCCGACATCCGTGTAATGCTTGTTTAGCACCTCTTTGCGGGCTTCGTAGCGTGACGCCAGCGCAGCCGAGGCGGTAAACCAGATCCCCAAGCCGAGGAGGACAACTACGCCGACAAGAATCCAAAAGAGGTGCTTCTTCATCACCCTCAATACAGCCTTGACTTGGTCCATCGTCGTATCTCCTCGAGGAGTCTCTCTCCAGGCAAGCTTTCAATATCACAACCGGCCGAAGGATCATGCGGCTTCGGTTGAAACGTACAATTCTCTACAAGTTCCCTGACAAATGGTATGTCTCGTCTAAGGGGAACCACCCGTCTCCGCCGCCCCCTCGCCACTTGACGCCGGTGGCGCGGCGGCCGGTGGCGCGGCGGCCGGTGGCGCGGCGGCCGGTGGTGTCGCGGCCGGTGGTGTCGCGGCCGGTGGTGTCGCGGCCGGTGGTGTCGCGGCCGGTGGTGTCGCGGCCGGTGGTGTCGCGGCGGCCGGTGTCGCGGCCGGCGCCGATTCGGTCGGAGGCGCAGCGGCCGGTGGCGTGGTTGGCGAGGTGGCGCCGGCGCCTCCCCGCGCCGCTGCCTCTCCCTCAGCCGCTGCCTCCGCGCCTTCCGCCGGCGCGGCAGCCGCAGCCGCCGCCGCTGCCGCCGCGGCGGCCTCCTTGTTTGCTGCCCGCTTCATCGGCGGTGTAACAACCCAGGCAAATTGCACGGTGAAATCGAATCGCCGCAGCGTAATGAAAGGCTCGATCAGCTCTTCTTCCTCGGTCGTTTTGGCGCCCGCGTCGCCGGCCTCCGCAGACTTTGCCGTAGTGGCGGCCGGTGCAGCAGGTGTGGCCCTGGACGGCTTCTCGCCGCGACCGGCAGTCTTGGCAGCCGTCGCGGCAGCCTTGCCCGCGGCAGCCTTGCCCGCGGCAGCCTTGTCCGCGGGAGCCCCAACGCCGGCAAAGCCGGGCAGCCCTGGCGGCTTCTTTGCCAAGTCATACATCGAGGGCCGCGCCTCCGGATTGGGGACGTTCACTTCCCGCACAAGCAGGGGGTTGACCAGCGTCGGGTAGCTGACCCCTAGTTCGCTCATCGTGACCTCTTCGATCTCAGCATTCTCGCCGGTCGGCAGGATCACGATCGGCTCGCCGACGACGCCCTCCTGAATCGTCGCCTTCGGCAACCGGATCACCTGGTTGTGAAGACTCCGGATCAGCGTATTTCGAACGTACTGGGCGCCCTGCGCAGGCCCGGCGACATCGAAATTGTGGTAGTGATAGCCGGTCAATTGGACAATCCACCCGGCGCCGGTCGGGCCGGCGATTTCCTCGCCGGAGGTGGCGCTTTCTCCGCTCGCCGCTCCAGCCGCCGCCTCGCTCGTCGCCCCGGCTGCCGCCCCGCTCGGCGCGGGTGAGCTAGCAGGGGCGATCGGCGCCGTGACATCCAACTCGCTTGTCGCCGGCGACTCGTACCAGCCGCGTTCATTCATCACCTTGAACCACGCCGCCAGATCTTCGGTCTTCTGGCAGTCGATCGCGGTGATGTGCAGCTCGTTGCGATGGCTGATGTCCTCCGGCTTGGCATCCTCCGGATCGGAAGGCAAGCACTGGTTGATCGCCGTCAGCAGTTCCAGCCATACGAGCCGGCCTTCGACATTTCCGGTCAGGTTCGCGCCGATCTGGTTGATGCTCTTGAATTCGCTGTCAGCCGCGTTGTATTCCGACATCAGTCCGGCGGCCCATTTCTCAACGCGGTCGGCCTCGTTTTCCGCCTTTGACCAGGCTTCGTTTTCGACTGTCGCCAGAACGCGCGAGTGGCTCACAAAGCTCAGGGTGCAACCGAGCAACAGGATCGCCGCGGCTGCGACCGCCCACGGCTTCTTGTCGCGGATCATCCGATCCTTGAGGAGTTCCTGAGGCAGCAGATTTGTCCGCAGCGCCGACTTCTTCAGCGCCTGAACGGCCAGGCCATAAGCGACGCCAAACGATCCGATATTCTCCTGAAACGCCGGCACGCTCAGGACTTCCGGCCCGACCATGCACGTGTAGGAATCGACCCGCTCAACCTCAAGCCCGAGGTTCTGGGCCAAGTATCTTCTCAGACCGGGCAGCTTCATGGCACTGCCCAAGGCGACCATTCCCCCGATCTTCGCGCTGCGGTTGATGCTCGTGAAATAGCCGACGGACCGCTGAATCTCCGTAACCAGATCGTTGAAAACCGAACGCATGGCCTGGAAGATGGCCTTCGGGTCTTCCGCCGTGGCGGCGTTGCGTTTCAGGTGTTCCGCCTTGGCGAAGGTCAGCTTCAACTCTTTGGTCAGCGCGCGAGTGAAATGGTTGCCGCCGAGCGGGATGCTCCGCTGCCAGACGCGATGCCCGTTGGTGATCACCAGGTCTGATGCGTCCGTGCCCATCGACAGCACAAGCGTCGATTCCGGTGGGTCCTCCGGATCGAAATCCTCGCGGAGCGTCTGCTGAAAACGATCGAAGGCGATGTAGTTGTACAGCGCCAACGGCGTCAATTGGACGACCTCGACCTCGATTCCCGCCGCTCGGTAGGGCTCCAATGCCCGGAACACCTGTTCGCGCTTCATCGCAAACAGCCCGACTTCCGTCTCCAAGGCAAATCCCTCGATCTCCTCACCGCCGCCGCCAAGCGACTGGTAGTCCCAGATCACATCGGTAAGGTCGAAGGGAATCTGCTGGCGGGCTTCATAGCGGACAATCTGTGGAATCTGCTTGGTCTCGACCGGCGGCAACTTGATGAACCTCGCCAGCCCATTTTGTCGGATCGGCCCCCGGTTGCGTCAGGAGCTTCGGATACTCAATGTAGTCAAATGCAATAGCCTCAATCTGCTCCGGATCCTCAGCCGGTCGGCAGCGAATCGCCTTGAGGGCGGCATTGCCGATATCAACTCCCCAGACGGCTTCACTTCTGGCCATCAGACGACTCCTATTGCCCTAATCGGTGGAATCCATGGAATTCAAATAACACCCCGCGCTGTGTGGGCTGCCCGCGCGGCCCCTGGACGGCGCCGATTGACTAGACTATCGGGCCGAGGAGGGCTGCCCTTCTGTTCGTGGCTATTATGCTTCGAATCTCGTCAAACAGAAAGAT
>JAMOAF010000783.1 GCA_023621895.1 Planctomycetota bacterium | reverse complement strand
GCCGGAGCCGTAGATTTTGATGATCTCCTGCTGCTGACCGAGGAGCTGTTCCGCCGATTCCCCGACGTCCGCCGCGAGGAGGCAGCGCGCTTCGACCACCTTCTGGTCGACGAGTACCAGGACACCAACGGCAGCCAATACCGGATTGTCCGCGCGCTGGCCGCGCCGCATCGGAACCTCTGCGTCGTCGGCGACGACGACCAGTCGATCTACGGCTGGCGCGGCGCCGAAGTGGCCCATATCCTCGGTTTCAAGAAAGACTGGCCAGACGCCAAGGTGGTTCGCCTGGAAACCAATTATCGCTCCACCCACCAGATCATCGCCTGGGCCAACACGCTGATCGCCTTCAACAAGCAGCGCCACGGAAAGATTCTCCGGGCGACTCTCGCCGGCGACCGGCCGCGGATTCTCCAGTTCAACACGGCCGAGGAGGAGGCCGAAGCGGTGGTGGAAGAAATCCGCTCGCGAATCCACGACAGCTCGAACTGCGGAGGCTGAACGTGCCCTACGTGCTCATCGGCAGCCAGTCGTTCTACGATCGCAAGGAGGTTCGCGACATCCTCGCCTATCTGAAAGTGCTACAGAACCCGCGGGATGAAGTCTCCCTGCTGCGGGTGATCAACCTGCCGCCCCGTGGCATCGGCCAGACGACCGTCACCCGGCTGATCGAAACGGCCGTCGGCCAGGGCCGCTCGGTCTGGGAGACGCTGGCCGACCCGGCAATCGTGGCCAGCCTGCCCGCGGCGGCGAAAAAGGGCGTTGCCGAATTGCGGGCGATTGTCGAAAAGCACCGCCACGGCGGCCCGCACAAGCCGATGACGGCCGTGGTTCGGGGGCTTATCGACCAGATCGGCTATCGCGACGAGCTTACGCGACTCTACGCGAGCGTCGAAGAGCAGGAGACTCGCTGGAAGTCCGTCGAGGAACTGGTCAACGCCGCGGCAACGTATGACCAGCGCGCGGCGGAACCGGCTCTGACCGGCTTTCTCGACGAGGTGTCGCTGTTCGGCAATGAGGAAAGCCCCGACAAGGAGAAACAACTCGAGCGCGACGCGGTTGCCCTGATGACGCTCCATGCGGCCAAGGGGCTGGAGTTCCCCGAGGTGTACATGATCGGCATGGAAGAGGGGCTCCTGCCGCACCGGCGTGCGCTGGCCCCCGAGGCCGAGACGGTCGATGAGGAGCGGCGGCTCTGCTATGTCGGCATCACGCGCGCCAAGCGGCGGCTTACGCTGACCCTCCCGCTGAGCCGCAAGAAGTGGGGGAAGGACCGCCCGACGATCCCCAGCCGCTTTCTTTACGAAGTGACCGGCCAGGCCGACAATCCTAGCTACGCGAACACGGTCCGCTTGGCGTCGCAGCTAGACAAGTTGGCCGATCCCCGCGCGGCGGTCGCCGCCGACCCCACCGCCGAAAAACGTTCGGCAAAACGTGGCAGTCCGCCCCGCCGGTAGCCGCCAATCGCAAAGGCGACCTCGCGTGGGCTTGCCCCGCGGCGCGCCTGCGCTGCGGCACAACCCGTACGTAACGATGCGCGGGGCAAGCCCACGCGGCGATCTGAATAACAGCCGCTTTTTCCACGAATCACGCAAGCTCATTCCGTGCGACGACGACTATTTGCAGGCCGTGCCGTTCGAAAACGGACTCATGGTGCGATTGCCCTGTGGGAGCAGTCGATCAGCTCGCCAACCTCTTCCAGCGGCAACTCAACATGCGATGGTCGTTCGGCGTCGTGGTGGATCAGATTGCGGGCCAGGCGCGAATCATGGCCGGTGGGATCGCCCGTGTTCCGGTTGATGTCGAAGTTGGGGAAGTTGCTGCTCGCCACGTAGATTTGAATCCGATGCCCTGCAAGGAACCGGTTGGCAGCCGGCTCGAGAGGAAACTCAAGTCGATAGCTTTCACCGCGCTCCATGAGCCGAGGCTTTTCAAACCCTTCTCGATAGCGCGCCCGCATGATTCCTTCCGAGACGGGGAATCCATAGCCTTGGGGGTAGTCGTCACTCGCCGGGTGCATGTCGACGAGCTTCACGTAGAAGTCCGTATCCGGCGCGTCGGAGGAGACCCAGAGCACGACCTTGATTTCGCCCGCGATGATCACGTCGCGGCTGAGCGGCAACGTCTGGAAGGCGAGCACGTCGGGGCGCTCGGTGATTCGTCGACCGGGCGTGCCATGGCCGGGCAGCGTCGCCAACTCGACTTGATCCCGAGGCCCCATGCCGGCGAAGCCTCTCCCCGCCGCCGGCCCATACGAGATGATGCAGCGACCGTTGCTCGAAACCGTGTTCTGCGGGTCGTACACATAGCTCGACGACGACCCTGATTCGCGCGGCTCGTCGCGTGACAATCTGCCGCCCGACCCCAGGTAATACCTCGTCAGTTCGACGCCTTTCGGCGGCCAAGCGTCGCCACGATACCAAAAGCCCCCGTGATTCAGATGGCCGTTCGCCGCGCGGCCCCCGTCACCTCCTCCCATCACGTATACCTGCACCGGCGGTCCGAGGTCGATGCCAGCGAGCCCCTTCAAGTGGCGATCGAACCACGCCAGTTCGAAGTCCAAGAACTCCTGCCGGCTGCCGATGCCATCTCGTTGGGGGAAGTTGACGTCGCCGACGGTGTAGTTGAAGTTCCAGTGGGTCCACGGCCCGATGATCAGGAACTGGTCCTTGCGGCCCATGGCGATCATCGCCTGGTAACCGTCGTTGATCGTTCTCGGATACCAGTCGAACCAGCTCGTGATCCAGAGAATGGGCATCTGAGGAAAACGATCAAAATACTCGTCCATGGCCAATCCGGGCTGGCGCCAGAACTCGTTGTAGTCGTTGTTCTCCAAGTAGAGCTGAAAGGCCGCGTCCTCGTATTGCGGGAAGGCAGCCAGCGGCGTCTTGCCGCGTTGCCAGGGGATGCGGGCGGCCCACTGGAGAAAGCTGCTGTCGCCGGCCATCTCGCGGACCGCCTCGGTGGCCGCCGGATCACGGCTTGCGTTCTGAGCGGTTGCGGCCTGTTGGACCACCCATTTCAGTAGTCCCAGGTGAAGCGCGCCGCCACATCGCATGCTGTACTTGTATGCGTTGATCGGCCCCTGGAATGGGGCCATCGCGACCAGGTGCGGCGGCGTCTGAGTCGCCGCGTGGAATTGGACCCACGCCATGTGCGAAGGGCCATGCATGCCTACGCGCCCGTTGCACCGAGGATGGCGCGCAATCCACTCGATGGTGTCGTAGCCGTCCTGCGGGTCATCCACCCACGGAAAGAAGCGCCCCTCCGACTTGTACCGCCCTCGGCAGTCCTGAGTGACCGAGACATACCCGTGCTGGGCAAAAAACCGGACGATATCGGGCCCCCAGCTCTCCTTGTTGTACGCCGTGCGCATCAACAATGCGGGATACTCTCCCGCAGCAGGCTCGCCGCCAGCGGCCGGGAGATAGACGTCTGTCGCCAGCTTCACTCCATCGCGCATCGTAACCATCACGTCGCGCTGGACCACCACGTCGTACGTCTTCGGCTCAGCCGCCAGGCCGGGCCTGCCGTTCACCAACCCCAGGAACAGTACTAATGGCCAGTAATTCCGCCAAATCATGGTTTCTCCTTCTGCGTTTGCCTCGCCGGCGCCTCGGGGGGCGTCTGCAGCATGGTGCGCATCCGCGCACACGATGCAGAATCGCACTTCGCGGCCACCTCTTCTAACCCAAGTTCGCCAGTAGTGACGCGGAAACCATTTTTCCGGAAATATTTTCAGTCCAAACGGGGTCGCTGGTCAAGTACAGCTTGCCTGGGTTGACGCCGAAGCGGCGTTTCATTGTGTGCTTTCTGGATACGCCAGGCGTCGAGCCCACGAACAACGCCACGGAACAACGGTTCCGTTGCATCGACGGAAGGGAAACGAACCGGCGCATTTTCGCCGCCGCCGGGGGAAGGAATTCTCCCGAGACGCATTTCACAGCGTGGCATCCGATTTTCATCGCCGGCTCATTCCGCCGGCTCGCCCCGGGGCTTGTGCTGGATTGTGGATGATCCGAGGATAGAATGCGGAGATTGCCGGGAAAGCGGACTGGGCTTTTCGCGGCCGGGGCCCCGGTGCTTCTGTCCTTCGTTTCGTTTGATCATGGGAAGAAATAACGCATGATTCCTTACCGCATCATGTTTGGCGCGTTGGTCGCCACGGCGACGTGGGTTCTGTGTGGCCAAGCAGAGCCCGGCGAACCCGCGGTCGAAAAGGAGCTCGGCTCCCCTCCGGACTTCGAACTCCGCATTCCGGCCACGCACCCGTATCTCACCTTGACTTGCCAGGATATCGAGCGGGCCAAGGATCGGGCGTCACGCTGGGACTGGGCCAAACAGGCGATCGAGCGATGCCGCTCGGAGGCCGACGGCTACGTCCGCAGGCCTTGGGACAAGCTGCCCGACAAGGGCGACACCGAGCATCGGAGCATTGCCCGGCGGTTGTTTTCGGCCGGTTTGGCCTACGCACTCTCCGGCGAAGATCGCTACGCGGAGTGGGCCCGCGACGGACTCGTCGCCTATGCGGGCCTCTATCCGCGCCTGCCGCTGACAAACGGCCGCTGCAAAATGTTCACCCAGTCGTCGCTCTACGAGGCGACCTGGCTTGTGGATATCGTGCGGGCATACGATCTGGTCGCCGGCAGCCGCGTGTTCAGCGCAGACCGGAAGCGGCAAGTGGAATCCGACCTGCTGCGGGCGTCGCTGGCTTGTTTCAAGATCGACGATTTTCAGAACGATCCCCGTATCCGCGACCTGCACTACCGCTGCTACAACTTCCAGGCCTGGCACCTGGCGGCAGTCGGCCTGGTCGGCCTGGCGGTGCGGGATCCGGGCCTGGTGGACTACGCCCTCCACAGCCCCTACGGCTTGCGGCACCTCGTCGCGCACGATATCCGCGACGACGGCCTGTTCTGGGAACGGTCCGTCGGATACCACCATTTCGTCGTCAGCGCGCTGGCGCCGTTTACCGAGGCGATGGCGCACTGCGGGGTCGACCTCTACCAGATGCAAGTCCTCGCCGAGCGGACCAAGGACGAGGACGCGCATTACGTCACCGACACAATCGGCGGAATGAAGTCGCTCCGCATGATGTTCGAGTCGCCGATCTACCTGGCATTCCCCGATTTGGGCTATCCCGCCCTCGGCGACAGCGACCGCGGCCCCTTGCGCGGTTCATGGCTGGAGTT
>JAMOAF010000224.1 GCA_023621895.1 Planctomycetota bacterium | reverse complement strand
GCAAACCCGCGCGCCGGGTTGCGATCGCCGGATGAACCGACTATTTTATGAACGGCGTTGTGATTCGCCAAGGTTTCTTTCATCAGTCGGGCTGCAAGCTTCAGGTCACAAGCCGCGAGTTTTGACAAAGAACGAATCGCCATCCTTGGAGAATCTGGCTTGAGAACTGACGATTGACGCCTGACGGCCATGTATCAGGATCCCCGCAGATGCCCAACCCGACCGCGATGCTTCCACGATCTCGTTTTTTTCCGAACCGCTGCCAGTGGGTTCTCCTGGGGATTCTCGCCGCGGCCAGCGCCGCGGTCCACGCGGCCGAGCCGATCTATGAACTGCGCGTCGTCACCGACCGCGCCGACGCCCTCTACAAGGCCGGTGAGGAAGCCCGGTTCCTGATCACGTTGACGCTTGGCGGCCAACCGGTTTCAACCGGAAAGGTCTCCTACGCCGTCGATGATTTCATCACCGAAGCGCCGCCGGCCAGCGATTTCCCCCAAGGCGAGTTGGAGCTTGGCGGGCCGCTTGCCGTCCGGGCCACGTCGGCAAAGCCGGGCTTTCTCCGCTGCCAGGCCCGCTTTCGCACCCCCGAGGGCCGCACGGTCGAAGCGGCGGCAGGTGCAGGTTTTTCACCCCAGGAACTCGCCCCCAGCCTGCCCGTCCCCGACGACTTCGATTCGTTCTGGGCCGACCAGAAACGCAAGCTGGCCGAAGTGCCGATCGAACCGGTCCTCACGCCGGTCGAGCAGCCCAATCCGAACATCCAGTGCTTTGACGTTCAAGCGCCCTGCCTCGGCGGCGCCCCGGTGTCGGGCTATCTCGGCCTGCCCAAAGGCGCCAAGCCCAAGAGCCTGCCGGCAATCCTCTGGGTGCATGGGGCGGGCGTCCGCAGTTCCGCCCTCGCCAACGCCGTCAAGGGCGCCGAGGCCGGGATGCTCTCCATGGATATCAACGCCCACGGCATCCCCAACGGAAAACCCAATGAGTTCTACGCGGAATTGAGCGCCGGTGCGCTGAAAGACTACCGCCTCGCCGGCCGCGAGAGCCGCGAGACGGTCTACTTCCGTGGTATGTTCCTCCGGCTCCAGCGCGCGATCGACCTGCTCACCGCCCGACCGGAGTGGGACGGCAAGGTGCTGGCCGTGATCGGCCACAGCCAGGGCGGCGGACAGGCGCTGGCCGCCGGCGGGCTCGACCAGCGCGTGACGCTCGTCGCCTCCGGCGTACCGGCCATCTGCGACCACGCCGGCCGGGCGGCCGGGCGCGTCAACGGCTGGCCCAAGCTCGTCCCCACCGGCCCGGACGGCAAGCCGGAGCCAAAGAGCCTCGAAGCCTCGCGCTATGTCGACGCGGTGAATTTCGCCAGCCGCTGCCGCGCCGAAGCGATCATGAGCGTCGGGTTCATCGACACCGTCTGCCCGCCGTCGACCTGTTACGCCGCCTACAATTGCCTGAAAGGCCCCAAACAGATCATCCATGAACCGCTCATGGGCCACGCCGCGCCGCCGCACATCCATGACGCTTTCTTCGCGTGCGTCCTGGCCCACGTCGAAAAAAAGAAAAGCGGAAGCTCGAATTGAAGTCCACCGCCAGCGTTGAGCAGCCTTTCAGTTTTTCAGTTTTTCAGTTTTCAGTTTTCGGTTTTCAGTTTTCAGTTTTCCCTTCGTCCTTTCCTCCTGTTTCGCTGACGGCTGACGGCTGATTGCTTTTCGGAGGGCTGCAATGGGCGGTAAACGAAGTTGGACGCCGCTGGGCGTTCTTGCGTGGATTGTTGCCGGCGCTGCCGCGGCGTTTGCGTCGGAGGCCGCCCCCCCGGCCGAGCAGACGCTCGGCCGCATCGGCGCCTCGCGGGGAATCTGCGTGGTGCTGGCCGACCGGCCGGGCGAGGAGGTCCTGGAGCTTGCACGGCAAAGCGACCTGGTCCTGTTCGTGCAGACTTCCCGCGCGGCGGCGGCCAAGGCCCTCCGGGCTTCGGCCGACCGGGCCGGCCTGTTGGGAACGCGGGTCACCGTCCACCACGGCCCCTGGTCGCGGATTCCCCTGGCTGACAGGCTGGCCGACGCCGCGATCGTCACGGGTTCGGCGGTCGCCGCGGTCCACCGCGACGACGGCGAGGTTCGCCGGGTGGTGCGGCCCCTGGGCAGGATCGTCTACCCGGACAGGGAAGTGGTGATTCCCTATCCAGCCGGCGTTGACGACTGGACGCATCCCTACCATGGTCCCGACAACAACCCGTTGGCTCTCGACAAAGAGGCTCGGGCGCCGTTTCTGACGCAGTTTCTGGCCGAACCCTACTTCGTGCCGTTCCCGGAGGTCACGGTAACGGCGGCCGGCCGGGTGTTCAAGGCCTTCGGCCACGTGGGTTACAAGCGGCGCGATTGGGAGTGGCTCAATTCGCTCGTGGCGATCAACGGCTACAACGGCACGCTGCTCTGGAAGCGGCCACTGGAAGAGGGATTCAACATCCACCGCAATACGATGGTCGCCACGCCCGAGGCGCTCTACGTGGCCGATAGCCGGTCGTGCAAGAAGATCGACGCGGCCAGCGGCGAAGTGCTCGCCGAGATCGTGGCCCCGCATGCGGCGGCCGGGCGGGTCTGGAAGTGGATGGCGATCCGCGACGGAATCCTCTACGCGCTCGTGGGCGGGCAGGAGGTCCGCGATCCGGCGCTGCGAGGCGAGCGGGCCGAGGCCGGCTGGCCCTGGCGGCCGATGACGCCGGCCTACGACAGCGAGAAATACGAGTGGGGCTTTGGGCGGACGTTCTTCGCCCGCGACCTGAAGAGCGGCAAGATGCTCTGGCTGCACAACGAGGTGGAACCGGTCGACGGCCGCGCGGTGGCGATGAGCGGCGGCCGCATTTTCTTCTATTCCGACGGCAAGTGGCTCGGCTGCCTCGACGCCCTGGAGGGAAAGGTCGTTTGGAGGAACAGCGACGCCAACCTCCTAACGGCGATCGGGCCGCACGGCAGGGCGCAGAATCCGCAGGAAGGTTTCTCCACGACCGCCTACATGAAATCGTCCGACAAGGCCGTCTTCTTCGCCGGCCCGCAGCGGCCCAACCTGCTGGCCGCGTCGACCAAGGACGGCCGGCTCCTCTGGCAGAAGCCGCACGGCAACTACCAACTCGTCGTCCGCGACGAGGGTCTTTATGCGATGGGGCGCACGGAGGATAGCCTGCTGATCGAACCGCTCACCGGCGAGGTGAAGCAAAGCCTGGGGGTATTTCGCGGCAACTGCACCCGGGCGACCGGTTCGATTGACAGCATCTTCACGCGCGGCCACCTCCACGGAGGCAGCACGCGGCTTTCGATCGCCGACCACCGCGTGGAGCGGATTGCGCCGATGCGGCCCGACTGCCACGACGGCGTGATCATCGCCGGCGGGATGCTCTATTGGGGGCCGTGGATGTGCGATTGCAGCCTGTCGCTGGTGGGCCTCGTCGGCCTGGCGCCCGCCGAAGACTACGCCTTCCAGATGAAAGCCGACGACCCGGTCCGGCTGGCGAGATTGTGCGACCCGAGCGCGCCGGTCGCGCCCCTGCCGCTGGCAGCCGGCGACTGGCCGAGTTACCGGGCCGATAACCGGCGGAGCGCGGCGGCCGGCGCTGCCATCGCCGAGCGCGCGGCGCTCGCATGGCAATTCGAACCGCCCGGCAAAACGGCGCCGACCGCGCCGGTCACCGGGGGCGGGATGGTGTTCGCAAGCGGCGCGGACGGGGCGATCCGCGCCCTCGACGCCGCCACCGGGAGCGTCCGCTGGACGGCATACACCGAGGGACCGTTGCGCTTTCCTCCGGCGATCGACCAGGGCCGGCTGTTTGCCGGAAGCGGCGACGGCTGCGTTTACGCCTTCGAGGCCGCCTCGGGCAAGCCGCTCTGGCGGTTCCAGGCCGCGCCGGTCGATCGGCGGATCAGCCTCTATGGGCAGATTGCCTCAACCTGGCCGATCGGCAGCGGCGTGCTGGCGGCCGGGGGCAAGGTCTACTGCGCGGCGGGAATCGCCGCCTACGACGGCACGCACCTGTTCGCGCTGGATGCCGCCAGCGGCAGGCTCGCATGGCACAACGGCACTTCCGGGCGGATGCTCGGCGATGACCGGCCGACCGGCGTAAGCGTCCAGGGGCATCTGCTGCTCGACGCGGGCAGACTGTACATGGCCGGCGGGAACGTCGTCTCGCCGGCCGTCTACGATCCCGGCGACGGCCGCTGCCTGAACACGCTCGACGACGAATGGGCCAAGGCGCCCCGCGGGCGCGACCTGTTTCTCATCGCCGGGCAGGTGACCGCCTTCGACCGGCCGCTGTACGCGCCGAAAGAATACTGGACCGGACGATACTTCGCCCGCTATCTTCTCCAGGCCCAAAATGAACACGCGCTGGTGCGGGCGACGCTCGGGCGGCTCGGGCGGTTCGATCCGGCAGCCGCGGCGCAGAAGGAACCAAAGCCGGTTTGGGAGTCGATGCTTTTCGAACAGCCGGAGGCCCTCGCGCTCGGGAGCAACGCCGTGGTGGCCTGCGGCAAGCTGAAAGGCGCCGGCGACGGCGATCAAGCGCGGTTTGGAGTCGCGGCCTACGCGATCGACGAGGGCCGCGTTCTATGGCAGGAGCCGCTCGAGGCAATGCCGGCCATTTGGGGCATGGCCCTCGACAGCCAGGGGCGGGTGGTCATTGCGCTGGAGGGAGGCGGAATAGTGTGTTTTGAGGAGAGGTAGAAAGGGGAGGG
>JAMOAF010000442.1 GCA_023621895.1 Planctomycetota bacterium | reverse complement strand
GGATCTTATACACGCCGGACGCGTGAGCACAATCTGCTTTTGCGTCAATCAACTTGCCGTTTTGCGACAAGCGGACGCTGACCGCTCTGTGACAAAACCTTCCGGCGATAGGCGCTCGGAGACATGCCCGTGATTTGGCGGAACACGATGGTCATGCGACTGGGGGTCGAGAATCCGCAGCGGATAGCGATCGCGTCCATGGAGAGAGTCGTCTGGGCCAGCAATTCCTTCACGCGAGCGACGCGGACGCTGCGAATCTCATCCAGCACGGAGCAGTTCAGCGATCTCCGAAAACTGCGCTCCAAATCGCGCCGCCCCACGCCAGCCGCCCTGGCGACGGTGTTCACGGAAATGTTGTCCGATGCGCAGGCCCGGATGAATTTCAGTGCCTTGGCAATCAGGGGGTCATCGGTCGCTCGCGTGTCCGTCGACTGCCGGACCATAACGTGCACCACCCTACGCGCTGCACGCCTTCCCACTTCGCCTCGAGCTGCCGCTCCGATTGTGAGCGAATGGGGCCGTCAGCGCAGATGGGCCCTGCGGATCTCGGCCAGATGCTCCAGGGCCGGCTTCGGATTCCGCTTGGCGTCGAACAGGCCGCCGTGGGCGAAGTCGTGCGGCTCGGAGTCGCGGAGTTGATTCCAGAGAATGCCGCGGACGTACCCTTTGGAAAGGATCAGCGGAACGTTCCGCCTGACCCACTCCGCCTGGCTCTGGGAATTTCGGATCGCCGTCTGAATCTTCCCATGGCGGATGGCAAGCGGGTCGTCGGCACTGCTGCTCGGGAGGGTGAGGCTGACGTGGACGGGTATTCCCAGCAGGCTCCAGTAGTCGAGGTGCCGGCTCACGTCGAGCGGGTCCCGGGGGAGCGTGCCGCCGGGGAGGTATCCGAGGTTCATTTCGAGCATCAGGCCGGTCAGCCCCAACCGCGCGCGGACCAGCGCGTCGGCGAAGTGCAGGGGCGAGAAGTCGACGGCCGCGCGGCTGAGGTACTCGCCCCAGGGACGGTCGAAGGACACGATGCGTTCCGCGTCCCGGTCCAGCGAGTGGATGATTTCCACCGCCCGGGCGGTGAGGCGAATCCGCTCGTGCTCGGTGAGCGAGAGCGCGTCGGCCGTGTTCATCCGCGCGCCGCAGATCCAGACGTCGACGCTGCCGCGGTATCGCCTGACGACGGTTTGGAGGAAATCGGTCACGCAGGCGACGACGCCATCGAAGTCATTGTCGAAATCGGCCAACCATTGGGGCAGCCGCCACGGATCGAACAGCAGCAGCGGTCCGCCGCAGACGGTCAATCCGTGCTTGCGGCACCACTCGACCTGCTTGTCGGTGATGTCCCAGTAGAAGCTGCCCTGGGCTGTCTCGATTTCGCGCCAGACCATCGGCACGGCGGCCGCGTTGAACGTCTCGAGATACTGGATCGACGTGTTCTCGTCGAGGAGCGACATTCCCACGTTGGCGCCCAGAAAGGTGCTCAGCCGCGACTCTTCATCCAGCCGGGCAGCGAGCGTCTGCTCTGCATAACACTCAGCCAGTTCCATCGCGCCATCGAGCGTCGCCCGCAGCGACTCGTTGGCTTTTGCGGCGGCTTCTTCCACGGACTGCCGCGCACACGTGGCCAGGCGGAAGAGCCGGGTCGCCTCGGAGATACGATCGCGCAGCGTGTCCGGCAAGCGGATTCCACTCAACTGCCATTCGGCGGCCTGGTTGCGCAATTGCGCCAACTCGCCGCGGGCCAGCTCGACCGGCAGGTTGTAGGGGGCGGCCCTCTCCATCAGGCTACAGGTTGCCAGGGTCACGCGGCCGTGCCCGGCAACATCCCAGGGAATATACAGGTTGCCCGAGTCGGTGTTCTCGCGATCGACGACAAGTTCATTCGCCACGCGCCGCACCTCGACACGCCAGGGAATGCGATCGTAGCCGGCCAGGTAAGCCTGCTCCACGACGTCGTCCGGAAGGCAATCGGACGGACACAAAAATCGCATCAGACCCATTGGGCTGGCGTCCTCAACAACCGGCGGAAACGCGGAATAACCAGTGTGCAAGAAACACGGCCGCATCGCGTGGCGACTTCTCGGAGCGACCCCATCGGCGATCTATCGAACCAGCCGGAAGGTGGGTGTCAAAACAGGCTGTTTTTCTCTGGCGTCGTTTCCAGCCGTCTGTCCGATACGGTTGCTGGGTATGGGGAAACACCGGCCACCCGCTTTCTTTTGAGTCTACAGCAGGGGGGCCCCTGCTTCAAGCGAAGTGTGTGGTGCGCCGCGGGGCGGCTTTCCGGGTGATCCGAAGGCGGTTCTCGGAGAGGTTTCGGGTTCCGTCTTTCACGCCGCCAGGCGGCGACTGGGAGGGTGAGCACGATCGTCTTGCGGACTGGCGGGTTCCCAAGCTGGAGCTTGGGAACCAGTGAGGTGTCTTGCGGGCAGGCATCGGCTGGCCAAAGCAGCGGCCACCCACTATATTCTTGCGTGGCGCGCAACTGGGCGGCGCGGGGCCGTCTGCCCCCTCCCCGCAGTCGCAAGCGTTCACAAGCCGAACTGGGCCGAGAGGCAGCCCCGGCGAGTGGTTCGTTGCAGCATGATCAAGCGAGGGGGCCCCTCCGCGCCGCAATGGTTCCCAAGAGCCCAGAGCCGATTATCGTCCCGGAAGGAGCGATGGCGCCGATGAGCAAACAGCCGATGAGCAAACAGGTGGTACTGCAAACCTCGATTGGCCAAATCTCCGTGCGCCGCGGCAAGGTGCGCGACATCTACGACCTGGGCGATCGGTTGCTGCTGGTCAGCACGGACCGGATCAGCGCGTTCGACTGGGTCTTGCCTTCGGGAATTCCGGACAAGGGGCGTGTTCTGACCCAGGTGGCTGCGTTCTGGTTCGGCCAACTCGGCGTGCCCCATCACCTGATCTCAACCGAACTTGCGGAGATGAATCTGCCGGAGGGGGCTGACCTGGGATCCCTCGCCGGCCGGACAAGCCTCGTGCGGAAGACGGAGGTCGTGCCGATCGAGTGCGTCGTCCGCGGCTATCTGGCCGGCTCGGGCTGGAAGGAATATCAGCAAAAGGGGACTGTCTGCGGCATTCCGCTGCCGGCCGGCATGAAGGAGAGCGCCGAGCTGGAAGAGCCCATATTCACGCCCGCAACGAAGGCCGAAACGGGCCACGATGAAAACATCACGTTCGAGCGGATGGTCGAGAGCGTCGGCCGGGAAACCGCCGAGACGCTGCGGGAGCGAAGCCTCGACGTGTTCCGCCGCGGGCGGGACTACGCGCGGCAGCGCGGGATCATCATTGCCGACACGAAGTTCGAATTCGGCCGTTGTGACGACGGCCGGTTGATCCTCATCGACGAGGTTCTGACCCCGGACAGCTCGCGGTTCTGGCCGGCCGATCAGTATGCGGTGGGCACGAGCCCGCCGTCGTTCGACAAGCAGTTCGTGCGCGACTGGCTTTCCTCGACGGACTGGGACAAGAACAGCCCGCCGCCACAGCTGCCCGACGACGTGATCGCGAAGACTCGCGAGAAATACATCGAGGCGTACGAGCGGCTTACCGGGCAAACGTTCTCCTGGTAGAGCTGGCGCGGATCAGCACCCGCCGAGGGGGTGTTGATCCCTCTGAATCGCCCTATCGTCTTCCGCTCCGGCCGGGTAGAATCAGGCACTCACCGGTGGCGGTTCGCACGGAGGGCGGAAGGTTCAAGGTTCAAGGTTCAATGGCCAAGAGCGGTCAAGACGGGGCCCTCGATCACGCGACGCGGCCCCTGAACCCTGTCCTGAGAATCACACAATCCTGGTTCCCAAGCTGGAGCTTGGGAACGAGGTGAAGGCGACCGCAGGCGAGCGTTCCCAAGCTGGAGCTTGGGAACGAGGTGAAGGCGACCGCAAATGAGCGTTCCCAAGCTGGAGCTTGGGAACGAGATGAACCCCTCAAACTGAACCCTGAACCCTCCAGCAGCCCGACAGCGCAATTTATTTGATCGCAACATGTTACGATATTGGACTGCCGGCGAATCTCACGGCAAGGGCCTCGTCGCCCTGGTTGATGGTTTCCCCGCCGGAATAGAGATCGATACGAATCTGATCGATGCGGAGTTGGCTCGGCGGCAGGGGGGGTATGGCCGGGGAGGGCGTCAGCGGATCGAGTCGGATCGAGTGGAGATTCTCAGCGGCGTCTGGCGAGGGCGGACGCTGGGCAGCCCGATCGCGCTCATGGTTGTCAACAAGGACGCCAAGCTGGACCGGATGGAAGACCTGGAGCGGCCGCGTCCCGGGCACGGCGACCTGGCCGGCGCGATCAAGTACCTCGGTCCAATCCGAGCCGTTCTGGAAAGGGCCAGCGCCAGGGAGACGGCCGCCCGAGTCGCCGCCGGCGCGCTGGCACGGCAGGTTCTCCGCCATTTCAAAATCGAGCCTTTTGCCTACGTAGTCGAGGTCGGACCGATGCGGATCGGCCCGAAGCCGGGCACGCTCGCCGAGCAAAAGGCCTTGCGTGACGCAAGCGCCGTGTATTCGCTCGATCCGGAGCAGGACGGCGCGGTCAAGGAGCTGATCGACCGCTGCCAGAAGGCGGGCGACACGCTCGGCGGCGTGATCGAGGTCCGCGTGGAGGGGGTGCCCTTTGGCCTGGGCACCCATGCCCAGTGGGACCAGAAGCTGGACGGCCGCCTGGCGATGGCGGTGATGGCGGTCCAGGCGATCAAGGGGGTCGAGATTGGACTCGGATTCGAGGCGGCCCGTCG
>JAMOAF010000253.1 GCA_023621895.1 Planctomycetota bacterium | reverse complement strand
GCCCTTTGGAGGCGCGCCGGCGGCCCGAGCGTGCCCGCCGGCCAGGCCTGCCAGCGCCGCCCCCGCCGCCGCATTGTGAAGGAACTCGCGCCGAGTCTGCGGAATTTTCATGGCTGGTTCTCCGAAAACAGGCTTGAGGGACAACGCCACCGGGCCGGCGCGGCTATCGGGGCCTGGCCGGCGTGGCCGTCGCGCCCAGCGAAAGCCCCGGCAACAGGTCGCGAGCCGTCGATTCACTCAAGTTGAAGATCGTGAAGCCGGCGGCGCCGAGTTGACGGGCGGCGAGAATCTGGCCGGCGACACGATCGGCGGAAAGGCTGCTGTTCGAGGCGGTCGCCCCGATCCCCGGATACATCGGTATCCGCCCGCCGACCAGCGCGAGTTGATTCTCCACCAGGCCGCGAAAGCCGATGTCGCTCTCGGTGTAATCCATCGGGCAGACGAAGTCGAGCCAGCCCTGCTTGATCCACTCGGGCCAATCCTGGGCCACCGACTCGCGGCACGAAGGATAGGCGCCGAACACGGCCGCGGAGATTTTCAGCGAGGGCCGCAGCCGCTTCCCCTCTTCATGGACGGCGCGGACGACGCGCGAAATCTGCTCGCATCGCCACTGGTTGTACGCCGCCTTGTGGCGGCCCGAGCGGCACTCGTCCGGCCACTTCTCCACCTTCAGGCCGGTGCCGGCCTGGAATCGCTCGCGGCAGCCGTCGCAATAGCACGACTGGGAGCCGGGATAGCGGATGTAGTCGAAATGCAGGCCGTCGACGTCGTATTTCTTGGCGACTTCGATCATGCTGTCGACTTCGAGCCGCATGTTTTCCGGGTGCGAAGGGCAGAGCCAGTTTTGCGGCTCGCCGCCGACGAAGACCTGGAGCCGGCCCTCGCCGCGGAGTCTCTCCACAAACGCGCGCGGCGCGCCGGACAGGTTGTAGTTCACTTTCCAGACGTGGACCTCCAGCCCGTGTTTTTTGGCGGCGGCCACGCACTGGGCGACCTGGTCGCCATGCTCCTTGAATGTCTCGCTGCGGGGCAGCACGTCGCTGGCGTAATGGGCGCGGCCCGCCCAGAGCATGTTGGGCAGGACCATGTTGAAACCCGCTTTGGCCAGTTCGCGCGCGGTCCGGTCCCAGTCGCCCGGATAGGCGCCGGTGCCCGAATGGTTCCACCACGCGCGGGCTTCGACCTCGGGGCTCGACTGGGCAAGCAGGTAGGCTCGAGCGAGAAGCTCATGGGTTCCGCGCGCGGCCTCGACCGACTTGAAATACGGTCCCGTCTTGAAGAGGCGGCGGGCATTGGTGTCGGACTGTTGGGCCTCGGCCAGCGCGGCGAGCGCCTCGGGCCGGGCGTGCTTCTTGACGTGGTCCGCGACCATCGCCAGGTTCTGGCAATGCCCCACCCGGCCCGATCGCTCAAGCTCCGCCTCGGCCATCTGCTGCCAGAGCCCCGGTTCGAGATGGCCCAGCACCGCGGCGAGCATCTGCCGCTTGGCCGGCCGGTCGTCGCCGAGGAGGATGTGCGTGAAATAGGCGCCGCGCTCGCTGAGCAGCAAGGCCGGCAGGTCAACAGGCTTTCCTTCGTTGTCGTGCCAGCGGCCGATCACCCGGGCGCCGTGGCCGGCGGGTTCCGCCGTGGCGATGTTCCACGACGCTTGCCTGGCGGCGGGGGGCAGCCCCTCGATTTGGCCATCGAGGCGAATCTCCGCCAAGGTTCCCGGCTCCGGTTTGACGTATCGGCCCGGCTTGAAACCCAGCGCGCGGCCGAGCTCGTCGGGCAGGTTGTAGCAGGCGAACACCTTGCCGCCGCCTTCGACAAATCGCACCAGCGCGGCGACCGTCTCGCTCGACATCGAGGGATGGTGGGCGATGATCACGATCCGCCGGCGGCCGAGCGCCCGGGAAGGCAGCAGCGTGTCTTCGATCGCATCGGCGCCGAGACCGAGTTCGTCGAGCATCGAGCCGACCATTTCGGCCGTCGCCAGCGCCGAGCGGATTTCACGATTTTCCGGCGCGGTTGCGGCCGAGGGAATCAGGATCGCCACGTCGCTCCACCGCGCGGCCAGCCGGCGGAGGCGGATCACGGCGTCTTCGCCGCGGCCGCGCCAGCAAGCAATGCGGATTCCGTCGATTTTGTCCCAGCCGGCCGGCGTGCCCTCGATGCGAAAGCCCGCTTTGGAGAAGCGGACGTTCTGCCAGCCCTCCTTGACCACGCCGCCGCTGCATCCATACCAGCCCGAACCGCTGCGGAAGTAGAGCGTCAGGTGGGCACAGGCCTGCGGCGGATCGACGGCGATCTCCAGGTCGAACTGTCCCGGCGCCGCCAGGTCGAGCGACACAGACCGGTCGACCACGGCGCGCTCCAAGTTGGGAGAAGCGGCAAACGGCGCCGCAACCGTGACTATCGACCGGCCGCCCTCGATCGCAACATCAACCGGAGACGTCGCCTCGGAGCCGATCCAGGCGGACCGGGCGCCGGCTTGAGTCGAGTAGGAAAAACTGTCAAGGACCTCTTCCCGCGGCATTGCGGAGAGCAGGGCGAGTAACATCCCAAGTTGGATCATGGCTGATTTCCCAGAGGAATCGAAGAAGTTGGCCAGCCCCATCCCATTCTGCCAGGACCGGCCGCGCAAAGCCACACCCTGGGGCGAGAATCCGTGAAACCAACGAGAGACAGCGGGCTGGCCGGCGGGGTATACTGAAGGGCTATCAGTTGTCAGCGGTCAGCGATCAGCCGTCAGTTTTCGGTATTGCGGTGGGCCGCCGCTGCCGTGATGGCAATGTGGACGTTGACCTGAATTCTCGGCGTACCGACGATTCGGTGCCCGAGCGTAATGGCCCGCGTTGGACCACCCTACCGACTGCAATTCTTCTCATGTGCGGAATCACCGGGGCCGTTTGGACGGACCCTGCCAAAGCGATCGACGATGAGACGCTCCGGCGGATGATCGAGAGGCTGCGCCATCGTGGGCCCGACGACGAGGGGACCTACGGTGCGCCGTTGTGCACGCGACCGGGCTATGGAACCAGCCCCGGGGTGGCGCTGGGCTTTCGCCGGCTTTCCATCATCGACCTTGCCGGAGGGCATCAGCCCCTTTCCAACGAAGACGGCACGGTCTGGATCGTTTTCAACGGCGAGATTTACAACTATCCGGAACTCCGCCGCCGCTTGGAAGGGGCCGGTCATCGATTCCGCACGCGGAGCGACACGGAGACGATCGTCCATCTTTATGAAGATGAAGGCCCCGGGCTGCTTCGGCACCTGAACGGCATGTTCGGGCTGGCGATCTGGGACAGCCGCCGCCAGCAGCTTCTGCTCGCCAGGGACCGCCTTGGGAAGAAGCCGCTGGTCTATCGCGACGAGCCCGGCCGGCTCCTGTTTGCCAGCGAACTGAAGAGCCTGCTCGAAGTGCCGGGACTGCCTCGGCGGATCGAACCCGAGGCGCTCGATCAATACCTGGCCTACCAGTATGTTCCGCATCCCCTGACGATCCTCAAAGGCTTCCACAAGCTGCCGCCGGGCCATTATGCCCTCTGGCGCGACGGCCAATTGACGGTCGAGAGTTACTGGCAACCGGACTTCAACCAGGAGGACGTGCGGCGGCCTGAAGACGACCGCGACCAGTTGCGGGCGCTGTTAAGCTCAGCGGTCGAGATGCGGCTGCAAAGCGAGGTGCCGCTGGGGGCGTTTCTCTCCGGCGGGGTGGATTCGACCGTGGTCGTCGGCCTGATGCAGAAGCTCAGCGGGCAGAAGGTGCGGACGTTTTCCATCGGCTTTCCCGTGGCCGAATACGACGAGACGCGCTACGCCCGGCTGGTCGCCGAGCGGTTCGGCACCGAGCATGAAGAGTTCCGGGTGGAGCCCGACGCGCTCGGCATCCTGCCCAAACTGGTCTGGCATTACGACGAGCCGTTCGCGGACAGCTCGGCGATTCCCACCTGGTATGTTTCGCAGATGACGCGGCGGCGCGTGACGGTCGCCTTGACCGGCGACGGGGGGGACGAGCTTTTTGCCGGCTACCCGCGTTACCGGGCGGTGGCGCTCGCCCGGCATTTCGATCGGCTGCCGCGTCCGATCCGCTGTCTGGCGGCGGCGGGGCTTTGGCAGCGCCTGCCGGCCAGTCCGCGGCAGAAGTCGTTTCGCCGCCGCTTGAAACGGTTTGCCGAGATGCTCAGCCTGCCCCATTGGCCGCGGTACCTCGGCTGGATTGCGATTTTCAACGAGGCGCGCCGGGCGGAGCTGTACCACGGCGACTTCATCGCCGAGCTGCCCAACGACGACCCGATCCGGTTCCTGCTCGACGCGGCCGCCCGATGCTCGAGCCGCGATCCGGTGACGGCCACGAGCCTGGTCGACCTGGTGACCTACCTGCCCTGCGACCTGATGACGAAGGTCGACATTGCGTCGATGGCGCACGGGCTGGAGTGCCGGCAGCCGATGCTCGACTACCGGGTGGTGGAACTGGCCGCGCGGATGCCGCTGGCGAGGAAATTCCGCCGCGGGAAAGGGAAGCGAATTCTCCTGGAGGCCTTCGGCGACCTGATCCCCCGCGAGGTCGTTGAAAGGAAGAAGATGGGATTCGGCGTGCCTCTGGATCATTGGTTTCGGGGGCCGCTGGCCGCGTTCGCCCGCGAGGTTCTCTACGACCGCCGCACGCGCCAGCGCGGGCTGTTCGAACCCGCGGCGGTCGAGAGTCTGCTGGAGTCGCACATTGCCGGCCAGTTCGACCATGCCTACCGGCTCTGGTCGCTC
>JAMOAF010000251.1 GCA_023621895.1 Planctomycetota bacterium | reverse complement strand
CTCGGCAAACACGATGCAGTCGACGTTGACCACCGACCAGCCCAAATCAACGATTCTTTGAAGGACGAGGGAGAGCATTTCGGCCGAATCGCGGTCGAGGTTGGCCGGGTCGGTTTCGGGAAAGTGATCGCCGATATCCCCAAGGGCGGCGGCCCCGAGCAACGCGTCGGTCACGGCGTGCAAGAGCCCGTCCGCATCGCTGTGGCCCACCATGTGCCGGTCGAAATCGATCGTCACCCCGCCAAGCCGGAGTGGGCCGCCTGACTCCAAACGGTGGGTGTCATGGCCGATGCCGATTCGAAGCTGAGGCCACGTCGTCTGTCGTGTGGGCGTGTTTTCCAAGGGTCTGTCTGGGAATGTGGGTAAACTGGGATGGTAGAGCAATGGAAAGCAGGTCCCCTTTCGCGGCCGTCAGACGCAGCGTTTCGGCTGCGCCCGGCGAGCGAAGGACAACGTCCGCATCCACTCCAGCCGGTTCGGAAGGACTTGCCACCGTTAAGCGGCGGATTATATCCCAAACCCCCCGCAAGGACAACGCGAGTAGGGTTCGTGAAGCGCGCGATCCCGGCAGGTCCATGAGCTGGGTACGAACCAGTGCGAGGAGGGCAAGGTTCAAGAATCAAATTCCAATGGCCAAGAGTTGGCAAGGCCGGGGCCTCGATTGGGAGCACCGGACTCTGGACTTAATTCTGGGATTTTGAACCTTGTTGCGAGCAGGCTCCGCGGCGCCAGTTGCGTGCCGGTGCGCGGCGATTCGTGCCGTCACCTCAAGCCCTCCGGCGGCGGATCCAAAGCCCGCAGCAAGGCCCAGAGCGCCGTGCGTCCCGTGCCCCGCATGTCTTGAGGCGTCCGGCCGAACCAGGGGAACTCGAACGTCACGACCGTCGCCTGGAAATTCCGCTCGCAATAGTGCCGCAACAGTTCCTTCTCGGGGGTCTTCTCGGGCAGCGGCTGGGGGTCGCGGATCGCCCACTGCTTGCCGAACCCCAACTGGTCGGGCATGAACCGCTCGAACCGCTCGCGGATCGCCGGGTCCAGGCCCAAGAGCCCGTCGGTGTGCTTGTTCTGCCAGTTGTGCAGGTCGATGGCGACCGCCGGGCGGGCCCGGTCGACCGCTTCCTTCAAGGGCAGACTGGCCGCGTCGGGCTGGTAGGGAATCGACGATAGATTGACGCCCTGCGGGGCCGTGAGCGACCCCAGACCATTGTGCACGCCGTCGGGATTGGCCATCGGGATCACGTGAAACTCGTATTGCCGCAGCGCGGCCGCGGCGTAGGCATCGCCCGAAAGCAGCCACTCGACCATCCCCTCCATGGCATAGCTTGACGCACTCTCGTAGGCATGAACGCGAGCGCGGATCAGGAAACCCTTCTTCGTCCGCGGCGAGGCGTCGGTGATCCGCAGCAGCCACAGGTTCCGCTTCTCCGGGCTGTGGCCGATCTTTTCGATCTTGACCAGCGGATGACCGCGGAGCGAGTCCACGAATTGCTCGCTTTGCGCGTAATTGTAGGGCGGATGCCAATGCACCTCGGTCGTGCCGGGCGGCGCCTCAAACTCGACACGGGCCACCGAACCGTCCACGTCGGCCATCAGCGTCCGCCACTGGTCGCTCCCCGGCCACCGCACGACCACGAAATTGCGATAGGACATGAACTCCTCGATGCTGGCAAAGCTCGGCCGGTCCTTGGGCGGCGCCTCGTCATACTGCCAGTCGATCAACAGGTCTACCGGTGCCGCATTTCGAGTTGAGTTAACGACCTGAAACCCCAGTCGCGTACTGCGGCCAACGGCTTCTTCATCAATCCCGACACTCGGCCGCCAGGAAGGAAGAATGCGGAACCGATTGGGTCCCTCCCGTTTCACCCCCGCCGGATCGTGCGGGCAACTGCCGTCGAATCCGACGGCGATTTGCAGGGCCGGCCCAGCCTCCGCCGCGGCGGCGCGGCGAACCGCCGCCGGCTGCAAAACCGCCAGCAAAAACAGGTTCAACACGAGAATGCCTGGAAACCCATCCGCGCTCCAAGGACCTGATCGTCTCATGACACAGACTCCCATTCGGCTGCAAATGGCGCGGTCCCGCCGTGTTCGCCGGTTAAACGCCTTACACGCCGCGCTGCCCAACACCCGCCGCCTGCCGGACTGGCTGGCAACCGCAAGGCGGCGCCGACGGATTCACTTTAGTTTTGTGTCGCCAACCTGCTGGATCCATTGGCGCGTCCATTCCGCCGACTCAAAGCCCACATCCAACACCGTGTTGCCGAGGAAGATGATTCCTTCGATGCGCCCTGCCTGTAGCCACCGCAATCCGACCTCGCACTGGTGCTTCATCAGGTCGACCGGCATGCCCCGTTTGTTGCGGTAGTCGACCACGTAGCAGCCGAGCATCTTCCGCTTGCGGGGATAGAGCCGTTCGAGCTTCTGTAGATTGTCCTCCAAGTCCCGGATTCCACCGGAATCCATGTTCCAGTACGTGAGGACGTCGATCTGGTCGAGATAGTCCGCCAGCGGCAGATCGAAGTGGCGCACATAGAAGGTAACGTAAATGTCGAGCTTCTTGCCTGTTTGATTCAGCTTGCCGCGCAGTTCGGCCAACTCCTCGACGCTCCACTGCGCGCGCTTGCCTTCGGTGTTGCCGGTGAAGAAATCATCCAGCATCACGCCGCGAAAATTGGCCACGCGATTGGCCATCGCGAGCACTTCGGCGGTCTCTTCCGCCTTGTGAAAACCGCCCGAGCCGACCACCGACCAGACCACCCGCTTCAGCGGCCGCAGGGCGACGGTGTATTGCTCCAAGGGAGGCTCGAGCCGGCCGTAGGGCGCTTCGCTCTCGCTCGCCTGGACCATCAAGATGTTCGGCACGCCGAGGTAGAACGCGCCTTCGGCGGGCGACACGACCGATCGGCGGCCGATGTGGGGAAAATCGCTGTTGGTCGGACACGAGAAGACCCAAAGCCGATCGCGCACCGTTTCCGCTTCGGCCGCCCGGGCGCTCGCCCGGGGGGCCGCGCAGACCGCAACGGCGATCAACAATGCCCCAGTAAATACGCGCCACCCCCCATTTTTCCCAAAAACAGTCGCCATCGGACTATTCCTCAGTTGAAATGGTGTTTCCCGTTCGCATTCGGCAGCGAGCGCGCGGTCATTCAATCAGCGGCTTCAGGGCCGCGCCTATATCCTGAACCGTCTGGCGCGTGACATCGACGGTGTCGGCGAACCGCGGGGACCGGTCATCGGGGGCGACGGCCTGCCTCCAAACCTCCAGGTTGGCGGCGACCTCCTCCCCGGCCACGGACAACTCGTCGAAGGCAGCCTGAACGGCCGACTTCGCGCCAGGGTCGAGCTCTTTCTTGCCGGCAATACCGTTGGCGATCAGGCAGATCGATTTTATCATCCGGACGTAACCGCGGATGACGTGCGTCTCGGCAATCAGCGCCGGATCGGCAAGGTCGCCGGCCAGGTCGAGGGCCTTCTGGCAGGTTGCAAGGTCGCGGTCCATCTCGGCGACGCTTGGGAAGTGGCGGAACATGCCTTTCTCGCCGACCCAAGCGGGCGCATGCCGGCCCTGGATGAGCCGGGCCGCCTGGCCGAAGAACTGGGAGAACGGAACCCGCGAACCATACACGTTCCAACCGACCGGCCCGAGCGAGACGGCCCACTCGGCCGCCTTTTCGGGGTCCGAGAGCCCGCGGCGCGTTGCCCAGGCCGCCGCGAACTCCCGCTCGTCGCGGCCGCGGGCGTTCCACGACCACTCGGCCGCCGCCGTGACGTTGAAGTCGTAATAGCGATTGTCCGGCGTCGCGTAGCCGCAAAGACTCGCCAGACGCTTGTCCACGAACTCGGTCATGCGGTACTTGATGAACTGCGGCCCGCTCCACGGGCAGACGATCCGCCACGATGCCGTCAGTTGCGGGTAGACGCCAAGCCAGCGGCCCTCGGCGGCAAACTGCTCCAGGAGCGGATAGATCATCGGGTCGCGCGACGAGTCGTACGTGGTCGAGCCGGAATAGTACGTGATGCCGACCGGCGCCGGCGCCGCGGCCAGGACCTTGTCGTTCGAGGGATAGCTTCCCTGGGTCAGCAGAACCCGCAGCCGGACGTTCGGGCAGCTTTTGCGGGCCAGTTGCCAAGCGCGGACCGCGGCGGCCGTCTCCAGGGCGTACTGGTTCCCTTCCCCGCACTGCGGGCAGCGGCACTCGATGCCTTCGATCTCGGAGAGCCAGACGTTGATGTCCTCAACGCCCGGCGTCGCCGCCAGCGACTCGAACCACTGGGCGAGAATCTCGGCCGTCTTCGGTTCCGAAAAACAGGCGGCGATGACCTCCGCGTGGGTGCGGTGCTGCGCCTGGGGCCCTTTCCCCTTCAATTCCGGATAGCGATCGAAGATGCCGGTCCCGGAGAGATGGTCGAGGTGGGTGATGATCGGCACCCAGTTGACCGCGTGCAGCCGGGCCGCGTTCTGTGTTTTCGCGTCGATCGTGACGACCCCGCGGCCTCGCTCGTCGAATCCGATCTGGGTGTGCGACTCGATGAGGTTCATCTTCCGGTCGGCCAGGTACTGCACATCGCGGTTGGCGCTGCCGCCCCACTGGCCCCGTTCGGCCAGATCGGGCCAGTCGAGGATGGCAGCCACCGGCAAGGTCACCTTGCCCGGCGCGAGCCGCGGCTCGATAAGCTGCGAGAGGGTCTTCAGTCCGTGGTAGACACCCGGAGCGCTGAGCGCCGCGACGGCCAGGCCGCGCTCCGGCA
>JAMOAF010000897.1 GCA_023621895.1 Planctomycetota bacterium | reverse complement strand
GAACGAGGGGAAGCTGGAGCTTGGGAACGAGGGGAAGCTGGAGCTTGGGAACGAGGCGCGGCGGCAACGCATCATCGACCGGGCCGCGCCGGCCCCTTCGGCCAGCCAGCGGCCCGGAATTTGCACATCCAAAAGGAGAAAAAAACTGGAAGGCCGCGGCACGTTCTGATCAGAATGGATTAGAGCGTGCATAAACGGCCGCATCGCGTGCGGCTGCCCCGCGGGATGGAGCCCCTCGGGCGCTGCTCAACCCGGATCGCCAGACGCCCCATGAAGAAACCGCTTGCTTCCCGCCGGCTCCTTCACCGACGTCCCCTTGCCCGGCCGAAGGTCGAACCCCTTGAGCCGCGGTTGATGCTCTCGGCAAATATTTCCGGCCTCGATTCGGCCGCATGGGATGATCTGGTCACATTAACCGGTGTGCACTTGACCGTCCGCGGGACCGCCGCCCAGGACACGATCGAAGTTGCGCCAGGGGCCAACCATCGCCTGACGATCAACGGCGCGAGCCGCGACTACGCCGCCCGTGCGGTCGAGCAAGTCACGATCCTCGCCGCTGCCGGCGACACGGTCATCCTCCACGACACGCCCGGCGACGACACGCTGACCGCCGGGCCCGGCCAGGCGCGGCTGGATGCGGCGGGCCTGGCAATCGAAGCCAGCGGCTGGGAAACCTTGATCGTCCATGGCGGCTCGGGCGGCGTCGACGTGGCCCACCTGGACGATTCGCCCGGCGACGACCGGTTCGTCAGCCGGCCGGAGATGACCGAGCTTGCCGGCGAAGGGTTCCTGATCCGCGTCGAATCGTTCGCCTACGTGCACGGCTACGCTCGACGCGGCGGCGACGATCTGGCCGAGCTCCATGGCAGCGCGGGAAACGATCTGCTGGTCGGCCGCGACTCGTGGAGCCGGCTTGCCGGCGAGGGATACGCCAACCGCGCGAAGTTCTTCAAGCGCGTGGTCGCCTACGCCGGCGGCGGCAGCGGCGTCGATCACGCGCGGCTCTACGACTCATCGGGCGACGACTACTTCTACGCCGATCCGACCCAGGCAACGCTCTCGGGCGACGCCTTCTCCGTTCAAGCGGTCGGGTTCGATTCGGTCACGGGCTATGCCACCTCGGGCGGCTTCGATTGGGCCGAGCTGGTCGATTCACCCGGAGACGACACGCTCTACGCCAATCCCACGCAAGCCGCCCTGTTCGGCAGCGGATACATCAACCGTGCAATGCTGTTCGACACCGTCCACGCCTACGCTCGCGGCGGCGGAAACGATATCGCCAACCTCCACGACTCGCCAGGCGACGATATCTATGTGGGCAACGAGACCTGGGGCAAGCTCTACGGCGCGTCGTACATGGTGCGGGCGAAGTTCTTCGACTCCGTGCACGCCTTTGCCGATTCCGGCGGAAACGACGCGGCGCAGCTTGCCGGCTCGCCGGGCCTGGACACTTTCGTCAGCCGCGAAAGCTACAGCCGGCTCTCCGGCCCGGGATACGAACACCGCGTCGAGGGATTCGGCGCCGTGCTGGCCAAGGGCAGCGCCGGCGATGAGGCGCTGCTGTTCGATTCCGGCGCGGCCGATCTGCTCGAAGCGCGGAACAACCAGGTCCAGCTGACCGAGGGTGGCACCGGCGCGGTGCGGATCAGCGCGGGATTCGGAAACGTGATCGCCAGGCTCAGCCAGCCCGGCGACCAGGCGGTAGTGCCTCCGGGCGGCAGGGCCGATCTGCGGATCGAGCGGCCTGCCGAGCCGGTGGTGATCCAGGCCAGCGAGTATCTCGACGCGTCGGACCCGACCCGGGGCTTCCAGGCGGCGATCGACGCACTGCCCGCCTCCGGCGGCGTGGTGGTCCTGCCCCAGGGCACCTACACGCTCCGCCAGGGACTCGTTCTGCGGAGCGGGGTGACGTTGCGCGGCGCCGATGGCGGGACCGTTTTAACCCGGCCCAATCGAGTGGAAATCCGGCTGACCAGCGCCGCGCGGACGGGCGACTCGGCGATCCTCGTCGATTCGGCCAAGGGACTAAAAGTCGGCGACGACGTGGCGATTCTGGCCTACGGCGAGCCGAACGTCGCGCAAGTGAGGATCGCCTCGATCGAACCCGGCCGGATCGTGCTCGAGCAGCCGATCGCCACGCCGAGCCTGTTCGAACCAGGCATGACCGCGTCAGTCGTCAATTATTTCCCGCTGATCCGGGCCAACTGGGCCCACCAGGGCGTGCATGTCTCCGGCATCGTGATCGAGAACCTCGTCGTCGACGGCAATCTCGATCCGGCGGTGGAGACCTGGCGGATCAGCGGCCCGGCCTTGATCCAGCTGCAAAACACGTCGGACGCCGTGATTCGCCAAACCACCGTTCGCAACTCCCCATGCGCCGGAATCCGCCTCGAACAGGGGCACGACAACCGGATCGAAAACACGGCTGTCCAGACCGTTCGCGGCCACGGCATCTACGTGTCTGGCGAGGCCGACACGACGATTTCGGCCGTTACGGTCCGCCAGGCCGGCTACGCCACGACCGGCTCGAGCGGCGACGGCATCCTCGTCGACGGGAGCAGCAACGTGGACGTGGAGAACTCGCTGGTCGAAGGAAGTTTTCGCTACGGCTTGCATCCCGGCGGTGAATTAAAACGCGGCGGCGTCTGGCGCAACAACGTCAGCCGCGACAACGGCAACAACGGCTTTCATTTCTGCTGGGACAATTTCGACATTCTCGTGGCGGGCAACCTGTTGGAGGGCAACGGGCGGCACGGCGTCGGCGGGCTCGGGCTCGGCGGCCTCTTCGGCGACATGTTCAACACGGTCTCCGGCAACCTGATCCGCAACAACGCCCGGTGCGGCATTGAAATCAACGGCGGCAGCGACAACTTCCTGATCGGCAACACGATCGTCGACAACTCGCAACTGGCGATCGGACGTTTCAGCGGAATCGCGCTGGCCGATGCGCGCTACGTCGTGGTCAGCGGAAACCGCAGCGGTTCCGACGCTTCGCCCCGGCAGCGGTTCGGCATCGAGGAATTCGTCGGCGCCAACGACAACCTGATCGTGGACAACGACGTTGCCGGCAATCGCGACGGGGGAATCTCCGTGACCGGCGCCACGACGACGGTGACCGCCAACGCCGGCTCGGTTGTCCGCGCGTGACGGCATCCCCAAGCGATCACCCCTTCTTGAGCCGTTTCTCGAGCCACTCGACGGCCGCCTCGCGCTGCCGATCGCGAAACGCCGGGATCGATTCGTCGGCGAGTTCTTGCGGGTCGTATGATTCAGCGACATCGCGTATCCGGCGGGCGAGCTGCAAGTCGGCCAGCTCCTGGTCGGAGAGGCGGATTTCGCATCCTTCGTCGGGAGAAACACCCCACTGCTCGGCGCCCTCGCGGCGGTTGATGTCGCGGCCGCTCGGCCGCCAGTAGCTGGCCGTCGTCAGTTTCAACACGCCCTGGTCGGGATGCAGGTTGAGAATCTCCTGGACGGTCCCCTTGCCGAACGACCGCTCGCCGAAAACGGCGGCCTTCTGATGGTCCTGGAGGCAGGCGGCGACGATCTCGCTGGCCGAGGCGCTTGCCTGGTTGACGAGCACGGCGATCGGAAACCCGCCGATCGTTCCGTCGCCGCTGGCCCGATGCTCGTCGAGGACGCGGCCGTTGCGATCGCGCGTCGTCACGATCAGCCCCGCCGGGATCAGCTGGCCGCCGGGTCCCGGCGTCGGCGGCCCGTCCGGATCGAGGAACATGTCGCAGACCTCGATCGCCGCCGGCAGCAGTCCGCCGGGATTGTCGCGCAGATCGATGATCAGACCCTTCATCCCCTGGTTGATCACGGAAGAGACGGCGCGCCGCATTTGCGCCCCCGTCTGATCGCCGAAGGAGTTGATCCGAAGGCAGGCGATTTGCGGGTGGTCTTTGAGCAGATAGCTCCACGAGCCGTCGGCGGCGCGCGTATCGCCCACGACGGTGTCGATGTGGATCACGGCGCGGACAAGCCGCACGTCGCGGGCCTGTTTTGCGCCCTTGGGAAGAATCGTCAGCGTGACCGGCTCGCCCGGCCGCCCGCGCAAACGCTCGGCGGCGTCCTCGATCGAGAGGCCTTGGGTGGACTCGTCGTCGATCCGCTCGATCCGGTCGCCGGCACGAATGCCCGACGCGTGGGCGGGCGTGTCGACCAGCGGGCTGGCGACGGTCAGGTACTTCGTCCGCGAATCGACGCGAATCTCGATGCCGACCCCGCCGAACTCGCGGTCGATCTGCTCGTTGAAATCCTCCAGAATCGCCGGCGCGATGTAGGTCGAATAGTCGTCCAGCGTCATCGTCATCCCGGTCATCGCCCCCTCGAACAATTGCCGCTCCTCGATCGGCGCGAGATACCGCGACTCGATCTGGTGCATCGCGTACCAGAGAATCCGCGTGGAGCGAGACGCCTTCGGAGCACACACCAGGCAGACCAGGAGCGAGAGCAGGAGGACGCGCAGGTTGCGTCGGGCCATTGGCGGTCTCCGGGGATCGGTAATCGTTCGAATATTCTATCGTACTTTCACCGGGTCAACCGCCACAACCCGACTCCCCCCGCGGCGGATTGCGCGAGCTTGGGGCCGGCCGTGCGGGCTGCACGGGAGGGACCGGTTGCCGCGATGTCCGGCGGATCGAACGGGAAGGAGCATTGCAATTGCCCCGAGTTGCCGCTAGCCTGTGATCATTCAATTCGCTTATGGGAAATGCCACGATGCACGAAAGATCACGCGGAGGCGCGGAG
>JAMOAF010000787.1 GCA_023621895.1 Planctomycetota bacterium | reverse complement strand
CCTGGTCGCATGGCTTGTTCCACCTCGTTTCCATCAGGTTTGGCGGCGAAAAGCTCTCGCTGAATGCGATCAAAAAAATCGGCTCGCCGCCAGCATCGAACGCTCCCCTCCGGTCCCGCCCCGGGGGCGAGCACTCCTCTCGGACTGGCCTGGCGGCCCGTTGGCGGCGGCGCCGGCCCGTCCCGCGCGCCTTCTCACGGCGCGCCCGGATCGCTCTTGGGCAGGTACTTGCGGCATGGCTCCCACCAGGTCGGCTTGCGGAGGATGCCGCGGCAGTCGTCGATCATTCTCTGCGCCACCCGGACGTGGTCCGGCGAACGCGCGCCCATCCATGCGGCCTCTTCCATGAGCCGGATCGTGGCCACGCTCAGGTTGCGTGCCAGGTCGTCTTGCGTCCCCGCGACGGAGCGGCACTTCTGGGTCAGTTTCTTGGCCAGCGCGAGGTTTTTCTCCTTGTCGCCGCCCGACAGCGTCTTCAGCTCCTCGGTCCAATCGCGGACCTCGCCGAGCGACGTCTTGGGCAGCTCGGCGGCGACCTCGCGAATCTCCGCGAGAATCTCCTCGCAAGGCTCGAGGTCGGCCGCCACGGCCGGCCGCCCCGCCGTTTCCGCCTTCAACCATTTCTCCATCTCGGCGGCGAAGCGGTCGAACTCGAAAACCCGCTCGCGGATCAGCCGGATGAATGTCGAGACGTCGTCGGCGTACTGCTTGATTTCCTCCCGCGCCGGCGCGCTGGCTTCCTTGGCGAAGTAGGCTTCGATCTTGGCCGTCATCGCGCAGACGGCGTTGCGGTGTTCCAACAGGACTTGCTCCTTCGTGCCGTCGAAATCCAGCAGCCGGTCGGCCTCCGGTTCGCCCAGCGACTTCTGCATCACGGCGACCGGAGAGAGCGGCGAGCCGCCCTGCCCGTACGTGTCGAGAAAGTAAATGAGCATCATCCCCTTGGGCGGGAACTTCTTTTCGAAATGAACCATCGTCCGGTCGCCATCGAACCAGACGGGATACTCGAACCAACCGCGAATGCAGCGCCCCCACAGCTTCTGCTTCTCGCTAAGGAAATAGAACGGAAAGTCGTAGCCATCCGAGTCGATGCAGAACCGGCCGATCCAGCGGGCGTCGAAAGGCCGCTGCCAGCCGATCGCCGTATGGGTCTCCAGGTACTCGTCGCGGAGCGGTTCCTCGTGCCAGATGCCCGGCTGATCGAGAAAGGCCAAATAGAAGCTCTTGCCGTCGGTGTCGATCGCCAGCGACTCGATCCTGCGGGATTGTTCCTGCTCATCGACGGCGAGCCGGACCAACTGGTTGCCGCGCGGCCAGACTCCGACCAGCATCCCGTCGCCCCCCTCTCCAAGTCCGACCACCATGCCGAGCGATGGCACGTATGCCTGGCCGCCAACGAACACCTGCGGACGGGCCTGGAGGCCCATCCCACCAGAAACCTGTGGACGGTCCTGGAGATCCATCCCACGAGAAGGATCGTAGAGCAGGTCGGTGCCGACCAGCGAGGGCGCCAGTGCATAGCGGAGCGGACTGCGGACCGTGACGGTCGCTCCCGGCGGCTGCCGGATTTCGAGGATTCCATCAGGCGAGAGCGCAATCGTGTGTTTCTGCCCTCCGCCCTGAACGGCTATTTCAACGGCCACCCCTTGCCGCGGATCGGCCACGAGCTGGAAGCTCGCCGGCCCGGCCGGCTGACTGAGGGTAATCTCGCCGCGGCGCGTCAATTGCCCCTCGCGGCGCGTCCAGAAGGTCACGTTCCCCCGGTCGGGCGAAAGGGCAACGCACGCCGTTTCCGCCTCCAACAACGGATATCCCGAAAGCGGCCTGGGAAGCTCGCCCGGCAGCGGCTCCGCGGGAGCGCCGAGCGGCGCAGCGTTGCCGCTAAACGGAGCGGGCAGAATCCGCACGGCGACACCCTGCCGGGACGCTTCCGCGGGCGCGGCCGCCTCGGCCAAACACCATCCGCCGCCCAGCAGGATCACCAGCGGTGCAACCGCCGCCAGGATGTGACGAATACGAACGTGCATTGTCGTAGCTCCCAAACGTGTCAAAAGCCACCAACCACCAACCACCAACCACCAACCACCACCATGCCCTGCTGACGGCTGTAACCTGTAACAGTAAACTGTAAACTACCACGCCTCACTCCCCCACAAACTTCCGAAACGCTTCCTCCGCCATCAATCGCTCGGCGAGCAGGGCGTAGCCTTCGGCCGTCGGATGGCTCAGGTCGGCGTACATTTCGCTCGGAAGCGCTTCGGGCACGGCATGGGGCACCGCCTGGTCGTCGTGCCACATGGCGACGGCGCGCTTCCGCTGCGAGTATCCTTCCAGTCCCTCCGGCGTCAGCATGTGCTCATTCAAAGGGCCGATGATCACGAACAGGCGATTGCCTCGCGTCTTGAGCAGCTCGATTGTGCGGCGGAAGAAACGCCATTGCAGCGATTCGTCCAGCGGCACCCAGTCGGGGCTGATCGGGCGGATGCCTTTTTCGTTCCACGGCCGCGCATCCGGGGCGGGCGAGGGCGGCTCGTCGGCCGAAGGCAGCCGGCCCGTCACCTCGGCCAGCGGATTGGCATAAGGATGCTCGAGCGTCCAGGTTGCCAGGTCGTCGCTGCCGAAATAGGCGATCCGCAAATGATCGGCCCAGCCGAGAAAACCGAAATGCCGTGCGGCGACGATTCCCAACCTCTCCGCCAGCGGCGCCTTGTAGGACGGTATCCGCACGGCGAACTGCGGGACGAGCGCCGGATGGTTCAGCGGCGCTTCCTCGACGGACGAGAGGTCGTGCCGCGGCGAACTCAGCCAGAGCAGGTTGCAGTTGACGATCACGCGCTGGTTCCGAATCGCCTTGGCATGGTTTTCGATCAGGCCGGCCAGCGCTACCGGGTGGATGCCGTCGACAGCCAGGTTCGCCAGCCGGTCCTCTCCCAACAGCTCGTTCAAATAGTGGGACAGCGTGTCTTTACTTTCGACATAGTGACCCCAGAGAACCGAATCGCCGATGAGAACCGCGCCGCTTGCGCGGCAGATTTCATTGCAGGTCCGCTCGTAGTGCCAATAGTCGTTTCCCAAGGGGTAGGGCACCCGGTAGTCGCTCTCCACGCCAAGCGGCTCGATCCGCTGCCAGGCGAGCGGGATCAGCCAGAATGCGCCCAAGGTCAGAGTCCCGGCGATCAGCCAGCCGCCCAGCGAGAGCCGAACGTCGTTGGCCGCAAAACGGTCGTCGACTCCGCCCTCGGCCGGCATCGGCGTGCTCAGCGATTCACCTGTCTGCATGATCGGCTCGCTTCTTGATTGTTGACGGGGACTGCCCGGCGCCAGCCGCGCCAGTGCGGGACCGCCCCTCTTGCATCCACCAAATCGACCTGCGTGATTCGCGGAAAAAGCGGCTGTTATTCAGATAGCCGCGTGGGCTTGCCCCGCGTTTCGTTACGTACGGGTTGTACCGCAGCGCAGGCGCGCCGCGGGGCAAGCCCACGCGGCTATCACGCTCTCATGAATTCCTCCCGGAATCACGCACGCTCATTTAGAATCGGAAGTAAATGAACTCCTGGTTGCCGGAGGTGACGACGGTCGCCATGTACAGGAGCATCGCCACGACCAGGGCGATCCGCACCGGGCCGGCGCTCACCAGCCGGTAAAATCTCGACTCGTAAACATACTGGTACAGCCAGATGGACAGCACAAGGCCGGCCATCAACAGCGGAAAGGCCGGGTCCGCCAGGCCGCTGGAAAAGATCCGCCCGAGGATCAGCCAGGCGTCGGAAGTGCTCTGCGCTCGGAAGAAGACCCAGGCCAGCACGACCACCAGGAAGGTCAGCGTCTGCTTGGCGAGAGTCGGCACCCGGTCGCGGTAGAGCGCGGTCCGCTCCAGTTCGCGGGTCAGCACGCGACCCACCGCGTGGACGGCGCCCCAGAGCACGAAGGTCCACATCGCCCCGTGCCACAGCCCGGAGATGAGCATCGTCAGGACCATGTTCACGTGGGTCCGGAAATGGCCGTGGCGGTTCCCGCCCAAGGGGATGTAGACATAGTCGCGAAACCAGGTCGAGAGGCTGATGTGCCAGCGCCGCCAGAAGTCGCCCAGGCCGGTGGCCAGGTAGGGGTTCTCGAAATTCAGCATCAGGCGGAAACCCATCAGCCGCGCGATGCCGCGGGCCATGTCCGTGTAGCCGCTGAAATCGAAGTAGATCTGCCAGGCGAAGGCGAACGTCGCCAGCAGCAGAGCGGGCGCGGCGTGGTTCTGGGGCGCGGCGTAGACCGGATCGACGTACATCGCCAGGTAATCGGCCATCGCGACCTTCTTGAACAGCCCGACGACGAACAGCGACAACCCGTCGGTCAGGTCTTCCCGGGTGATCCGCGGAGTGCCGTAGAGTTGGGGCAGGAGGTGGCTGGCCCGTTCGATCGGCCCGGCGACAAGCTGCGGGAACAGGGAGACGAACGTGGCATAGCGGATGAAGCTGCGCTCGAGCTGGACCTGCCCCCGGTAGTAGTCGATCGAGTAGCTCATCGACTGGAACACGTAGAACGAGATGCCCACCGGCAGCAGGTAGGCGAAATCGGCCACCCGGTACGAGGTCCCGAGCCACGCCAGGACCTCGTTCAGACCATTGCTGAGAAAACAGACGTTCGGATCGGCCAGGGCGTAAGGCAGGTCGAACCGCTCAGCCAGGGCGTTGAGGTTCTCGACGACGAAGCCGCCGTACTTGAAGAATCCCAGCAAACCGAGATTGTTGAGGATGCTCAGCGCGAGCCAGGGCTTCTTCCACGGCGTCCGGGCCATGGCCGTCACGGCCAGGTAGTCGACCCCCGTGGACCAGACGATCAGCAGCAGGTAGACGGGATTCCACCAACCGTAGAACACGTAGGAGGCCGCCAGCAGCCAGGGCAGCTTGAGCGGCGTCGCCTTGACGACCAGGTAGACGGGGTAGAAGACCAGAAAGAACGCGAGAAACACCCAGGTGTGGAACAGCATAAAAGAACATCACTCCATCAGGATTCGCAGGTGCGCTGCGACGGAGGCCGCAAGGCCGTCCAGATCATAGCCCCCTTCGAGCACCGACACCAAGCGCCCCTGGCAATGCTCTTCCGCTATCCGCTTGACGATCCGCGTCATTTCGGCAAACCCCTCGGTGGTGACTCTCATGCCACCCAAGGGGTCGTCACGGTGGGCGTCGAAGCCGGCCGAAACCAGCACGAAGTCTGGATGATATTGCCCGGCCGCCGGCACGAGCTTTTCAGAGAATGCCCGCAGGAACTCGCGGTCGCCGCTGCCGGCGGGCAAAGGCACGTTGAGCGTCGCCCCCTTTCCCTTCCCCGCCCCGTGCTGCTCCGCGCTGCCCGTCCCGGGATAAAAGGGATACCGGTGGACGCTGAAATAAAAGACGCTCGGATCGTCGTAGAACATCTCCTGCGTCCCGTTTCCATGGTGCACGTCCCAATCGACAACGAGGACTTTTGGCAGCTTGTGCCGCTTCTGGATGTACCGGGCGGCAATGGCCACGTTGTTCAACAGGCAGAACCCCATCGATCTGTCGGCCGTCGCATGATGGCCGGGCGGGCGGACCGCGCAAAATGCATTGCGGACTTCGCCCGAAAGCACGGCGTCAACCGCGGCGAGAACCCCGCCGACCGCCTCGGTGGCCACCGCGTAAGACGCTTCGCAGATCGGCGTGTCGTGGGTGTCGGCATACGGGTCTCCCCGGTCGACCTTCCCCTGGAGCTGGTCGAGATGCGCCGCCGTGTGAACCGTCTTCAGCCACTCGTCGCCTGCCGGCCGAGGGGGGATGACGGCCAGTTTCTCCATCAGCCCCACACTGCGGAGCCGCGCGTTGATCGCCAGCAGCCGCTCGGGCCGCTCCGGGTGTCCGGGTCCCGTTTCATGCCGGAGATAGATGTCGCCATAGACGAAGCCGGTTTTCTTGGAAGGCTGCTGCGGCGGCGGGGCTTCCTTGGCCGGTACGGTGTGTGAATCCCCGGCGGCGCCCATGCCCGGCAGGATTGCGACCCAGGCAAAGGGAAGGCCGAACGGAGGGCTGCGGCGAGTTGCGCTGCCTGGCCCGCCAGCGACGGATTGCCTGGCTTCTCCCGCAGCTATTTTCGCGGCAGCAGGATTGCCGTCGGACTGGCTCGGGGCCTTCCTCACGCAGCGGAATCCGATCGCGTCGCGAGCGAAGCAGGCATCGGAAAAACCCGGCTCCTCGCCGGCCCGAAACGCCGACGTGCACGCCTCCGGGCTAGCGCCCCAATGGCCGCCGCGGAGGACGTTTCTCTCGCCCTCGGCCGGTCCGCGCGGGTTCTTCACCGGGCTATTCTTGTAATACTCCGGATCGTAATAGTCGTTGCACCATTCGGCGACGTTGCCGTGCATGTCGAACAGGCCCCAGGCGTTGGGCGTCTTCCGGCCGGCGGGGTGGGTCTTCTTGTTGGCATTGCCGGCGTACCAGGCGTGCTGGTCCAGGTCGCGCGGGTCGGCGCCGAAGCCGTAGAGCGACGCGCTGCCCGCCCGGCAGGCATATTCCCACTCGGCCTCGGTGGGCAACCGGTAGCCGTCGGCCTCGAAATCGCACTCGCCGTATTCATTGTAGCAGGGCTGGAGGCCTTCCGCTTCGGATCGCATGTTGCAGTAAAGCGCCGCCTTGCCCCAACCGATCATCTCCGTGGGCAGGTCCGGACCCTTGAAGTGCGAGCCGTTGATCGGGTCCATCTTGGCGTAGGCCGCCTGGGTCACCTCGTAGCGATCGATGAGAAACGCATCGACTTCGACCTCGTGGGCCGGCCCCTGCTCGGGCGGCCCGCCCTGGCGGCCCATGACGAAGCGGCCGGCCGGAAGCAAGACCATCTCCACGCCGCCGCAGGTCACGACGGGCGGAGCGGGCGGAGCGGCCGGCAGCGCCGAGCGATCGACCTTCTGGCACGCAACGCAGGCCGCAAGCGCCGCCAGCGCCAGGCACAAGAGCAGCCTGGTCATGGCGATTCCTTCGCAAGCGGAATCCAGTCGGGTTCCTTGTTGCAGTTGCCGTCGAAGGTGATCTGCATCCAGCGGTTGATCGCCTCGGCGTCGGCCACTCCGATGTCCCATCCCTTGGCCTTGGCGCCCACGACCTCGGGAATCGTCCCCAGAATCTTGCGGTCCGGCCCGCGGCTGAATGTGATGTATTTACCGCATGGCGACCAGTCGACATGGTAAATCTTCATCGGCTTCTCGCTGGTCACCGCGTTGCGGATGTTGACGACCTTGGGGGCGGCGGTGAAATCCAGGTCGCCGATCGAAAGAGCCCAGTCGCTCGATCCCCAGGCGAGATGCTTCCCATCGGGGCTGATGTCCGGCCGGCACCCGGAAATCTTCAGGTCGAACACGCCCAGTCCGTCCACCTCGATCGCCAGGATCCCGTGCCGGTATCCCATGCCCGCGTGAACGGTCGACACGATCCATTTTCCGTCGGGCGACCAGCAGGGGTTGTAGAGGTGCATCAGGTCGTGGTTGGGATGCTGCGTGTGCTCGCCGGTGGCCAGTTCGTAGAAGAACAGGCCCTTGGTGGCATAGTCCGTCAAGGTGAACTCGTCCACCTCGCCCTTCAGGTACGCGATCACCTTCGAGTCGGCCTTCCAGAAGGGGTCCCTCGCATTGGCCGCGACGAGCTTCCTCTCCGTGCCGTCGAGGTTCATCACGTAGACGTTGCGGCTCTGGCTCGCGCCGGCGCCTTCGTCGCAAACGAAGCAGACCTTCTTTCCGTCGGGCGATGCGTGGGGGTAAAGCTCGTTGCGATCGGGTGTTTTGGTCAGGTTGGCCATGCCCGAACCGTCGGCACGGATCGTGAATAGCTCCCAGTTGTCGTCCTGCCAGGTTTCGTAGACGATCGAGGTGGGAATCCGCCTGGCATCGTCGGCCAGCTCCGCCGCGGCGGCCGCCGCCGGCAGCATGATCATGACAGCATAGAGGCCGAGCAGGCGGACCGCGATGCGGCCGAGCCTGCCGGGCGTCGCGGGGAGGGAACGGGTGGTCATCGGGGGGACTCCGGAGTCTGTAGCGAGAATCGTCGGGAGCTGAACTTCAGCCCGCCAACAAGTATTCAGCCTTTTCGGGCCGATCCTCAATAGCTTACAGACCGCCGCCGGGCGCGGCAACGCTGCCGGTTGAGTCAGGCCGGCTTGCCCGGGGGTTATTGCCCGCTCTCGGCCATCCAGGTATAACCTGAACAAGGGATCGGCAGCGACCTCGATAACGTCCTGATTAATGAGAGAATGCTCGTTTGCAGTCCATGCGGCTGTTGGAGCCCGCTGGGTTTTTCAACTCCTTCTCACGGCGGTCGCGGTGGCTTCGTCTCCGATAGCGCTTCGCGCAGCCGAGGCCGGGGTGGCGCCGCTGGTGCCGGTTGTCACCCAGGAAAAGCTGACCGCCGAGGCGATTCGGGCTGCCAGGCAGGAAGTCGAACAGGCCGCCGAGCTCGATGGCGAACTGAAGCAGAAACTGCTGCAAGCGTATGATCAGGCGGGCGCCTTTCTGGACGCCGCGGAAAAATCGGCGACCAGTGCGGCAGACTCTCAACACCTGATCGAGACGGCCGCCGCGGAAGCCGAACGCGCCGGCCGCGAGATCGAGAAGCTTGGCCAGGGGTCGCCGGAACTGCCTTCCGGCGGCGAGCCGCTTGAATCCCTCAAAACGGTCCGCGGCGAAAAGGAGCTCTTGCTGGCGAAGGCCAAGGAAGAGGCGGCCGCCGTCGAAGCGGAGCTCTCGCGCCGAGTCACCGCCCGGCAGGAAATTCCCAACCGCATCGCCGAAGCCAAGAAGCGTCTGGCGAGGATTGATCAGCAGCTTCGCGAACCGCTCGCTCCAGGCACGCCCGAACCTCTTCTCCGCGCTCAAATCCTTTCCCTCCTGGCGGAGAGAAAGGCGCTGGCAGAGGAGATCGCCGCGGGTGAAAAGGAGCTGCTGGCCTTTGCCGCCACGGCGGACTTGCTGCCTCTCCAGCAGAAGCTGGCCACGGCCCGCGCGGCCCGGCTCGAAGCGGAAGTCAAGAGCTGGCAGCAGGCCGAAAGCCGCTTGGTCGAGCAGGATGCCCGGCGGAGGGCCGACGAGGCGCGCCGGGCGGCGCTGGGAGCCGATCCCGCGCTCCAGGCTCTGGCCAACGACAACCAGTCGCTCGCCGAGATCGCCGAATCGCTCGCCTCCGATGCGCGCAAGGAAGTGACTGCACAGAATGCAATCAAGGAGGAACTCGACGGGATCGAGAAGCAATTCCAGCGTGCTCGCGATCGGGTGGAGGCCGTGGGGCTGACCAACGCCATCGGCCAGCTTCTCCGCGCCCAGAAGACGAACCTGCCCGACCTGGCCAGGCACTATCGCGAGGCCCGCCTGCGGCAGGCTCGCATCCGCGCCGTCCAAATCAAGCTCTTCGAGCTCGAAGATCGCCGCTCCGATGCCCGCGGCCTCGAACAGCAATACTCCGAGGCCATGCGGCAAATTGGCGCCGTGCCGACCGCCGTCCCGCCGCAAGAGCTTGAATCCGCGGTGCGGGAATACCTGGCCAAGCGCGCGGAGTACCTCGACCTGGCCATCAAGAACCACTACGAATTCCTGCGGATGCTCGGAGACTCGGAGGTCGTCCAGCGCCAGTTGATCCATGAAACGGAGGCTTTCGCCGATTACATCGACGAGCGCGTCCTCTGGATCCAGAGCGCGGAGACGTTCGGCCTCGGCGATCTCGTGCTCTCCCTGGGCATCCTGCGGCTGGGCGTCTGCCCCAATGGCTGGTCGGGCTGGCTCGAAGTGGCCCGTGTCTGGCTTGCGGACGCCCGGCAGTATCCGGTCGTTTATCTGGCGATGTTCTGCCTGCTCCTCAGTTGGGCCATCGCGTGGCGGCGCGTCGGCAATTCCCTTGCCCAACTCGGGAGAAATGCAGCCACCAGTGCGCAGGTTCGCATCTGGCCCACGATCCAGGCCCTGCTGGCGACCGTCCTGGCCGGCTCGGTTGGACCGGTGTTTGCCTTCTGCCTGGGACTTCGGCTGGCGCTCTATCAGGACAGCACGGAGTTTGCCAGGGCGGTCGGGAGCGGATTCCTTCACCTCGCCGAGTGGTGGCTGCCGCTGGCCGTGATGGCCCAGCTCTGCCGTCCGCAGGGGCTGGCCGAATCGCACTTCGCCTGGCCGGCCGGAGCGATCCGGGCAGTACGGCTGCACCTCCGCTGGTTCACGGTTCTTGGACTGCCGCTGGTGTTTCTGATGGCCCTGGTCGAGGCTCAGGGAATCGAACGCTGGCAGAACTCGCTTGGGCGTGCCGGCTTCTTGGCCCTGATGCTCGTGGTGGCCGTGTTCGCCCACTTGCTGCTCCGGCCTTCAGGGGCCGCCTTGCGGCACTTCCGCGCTTCTGGAGATCAAGGCTGGCTCCTCCGCTACCCGCGGCTTCTCCACTGGTCCACGATCCTGATTGCGGGCGGCCTCGGGCTGGCCGCTCTCTTCGGGTATTACTACACGGCTTACCGCCTCGGAGACCGCGTCCGGGAGACCGTCCTCCTGGTCCTGGCCCTGACGATCGCCAGCGCCTTGATCTCCCGCTGGGTGCTGGTCGTGCGGCGCCGCCTGGCCATCGAGCGGATGCGCCAGCGCCGCGCTGCGGAATCCGCCGAAGAGGCGGCCACCGAAGACCTGGCGGTCTCGATCGCGCCGGCCGTGGCCGCCGAACAAGCCATTGATTTGGCCAAGGTCAGCGACCAGACGCGGCGTTTCGTCAACAGCCTCCTGCTTGTCATCGGCGTTCTGCTCGTCTGGTGGATCTGGATCGAAGTCTTGCCCGCACTCGCATTCCTCGATCGCGTGCCGCTCTGGCGGACCACGATCACGGTCACCGAGCCGGTTGCGACGGCCGACGGAGAAACCGCCGTTCGCAACATCCAAAAGCTCGGTTTCGTCAGCCTCGCCGACCTGATCCTTGCCGTGATCGTCGGCTTCGTCACGATCATCGGCGCGAAGAACCTGCCCGGACTCCTGGAAATCTCCTTGCCGAAACAGTTGCCGCTCGATGCCGGCGCTCGCTACGCCATCACGACACTCACCCGCTACGTGGTCGTCGCCCTGGGGATCGTCGTCGGGTTCAACGCGATCGGGTTCAGTTGGTCGAACGTCCAGTGGCTGGTGGCCGCCTTGACGGTGGGCCTCGGTTTCGGCTTGCAGGAGATCTTCGCGAATTTCATATCCGGGCTGATTCTCCTCTTCGAGCAGCCGATCCGCGTCGGCGACATCGTCACCGTCGACGGGACCACCGGAGTCGTCAGCCGCATCCAGACCCGCGCGACCACGGTCACCAACTGGGATCGGCAAGACTTTATCGTGCCGAACAAGGAGTTCATTACCGGTCGCCTCCTCAACTGGACGCGATCAGACCACGTCAACCGGATTGTCATCAACGTGGGGATCGCCTACGGGTCCGACACCGAATTGGCCCGCCGGCTGATCGAGCAGGTCCTCCGCGAACACCCCGAAGTCCTCGACGACCCGGCCTCGATCGTCACCTTCGAGGGATTTGGCGAGAGCACGCTCAATCTGGTGGCGCGCTGCTACCTGGCGAAACTCGACAACCGCTTGCGCACGATCCACGACCTGCACACGGGCATCGACCAGGCCTTCCGCAAGGCGGGGATCGAGATCGCCTTTCCGCAGCGCGGCATCCATATCCGCTCCACGGACGGGCTCTCTCCGCAGGGGGCCGGACATGCCCCGGCCTCTCCGGGAACGATTACGGGAGTCTCGCAGCGGCAGACGCCTGACGCCTGAGACGGCGCCGGTTCAAGCCGCTATTCGGACCGCGTCTCTTCCAGACCCGAACGGCTGCGATAGATGGCAATCTCATCGACCCCGTCGCCGTCGAAGTCGCCGGCAACCGGCTTGTCGTCCGGTCCGCCAAGCTGTAGCACCCGGTCGTGGGCGTCGAGCTGGTAGTTGCCGTTCGAGTCGAGGCACCAGCGGCCGTCGCGGTAGATGCCCAGGTTGTCGATCCCGTCGCCGTCCCAGTCGCCGACGACCGGCACGTCGCCCGCGGCGCCGAAATCCTCGACATACAGGTCGCCCGCGCTCCAACGGCCGTCGCCGTCGCGGTCCAGGTACCACACGCCGGCGCGGAACAGGCCAATGTTGACCACCCCGTCGCCGTTCCAGTCGCCGGCCACGGGCACGTCGCCCGGACTGCCGTACTGGAACACGTGGTCGATCAGGTCCGAGCGGATGTTGCCGCGGGAAGTCTGCTTCAGGAGCCGGACGTCGCTGGCGGCGAAGCGCTGCTCCGGCGGCACGTTCTTCATCGGCCGGGCGAGCTGGTTGGCGACATCGGGCAGGCCCGGCTCGTGCTCGATCGCCACGTCGTCGCCGATCCACGAGGGGCCGAAAATGCCGATGTCCGTCTTCCCGTCGCCGTCCCAGTCGCCGGCGATCGGCAGATCGCCCTTGTTTCCGAGCTTCGCCCACAGGTCGCCCTCGTCCCAGCGGCCGTTGCCGTTGAGGTCGAACAACCAGATGCCGTCGCGGAAAACGGCGATCTCGTCGACCCCGTCGCCGTTGAAGTCGCCAACCACCGGGATGCCGTCCTCAATTCCGAAGATCGTCCGGCGCAGCACGTTGCCTTCCAGGTCGGCAAACGTCCACTCGCCCTCGTCGACGTCGCTGCCGGTCCAGGTCAGCGGGTCGAAGAACACGGCCTGGGCCGCGAGCAGCTCGGCTTCAGTCTGGTCGTCGTCGTTCTGCCGCGGCTTGCCTCCGTTGATGATGCTCAAGTGCCAACTGTAGGTCGGGGTAAAACCACCCCCGCCGGCCCAGTGAGGCACGCGGACCTGCTGGATCGGACTGGGCGAGTAGAGCACGGCGGCGGCCGGCGGCGGCGAGCCGATCCACGCCGTCGGAGGCGGCAGCGGATCGCTCGGCCCGCGCTCGGGCGGCGGCGGCATGATCGGCGTTGTCTCGCGGACCAAAAGCTCGCTGAAGTTGTAGTCCCGGGCGTGTTCGCCCATGCCCAGCGGGATGCGGATGATCGCGTCGTTCTGGGGATCGACCGCCAACTGGCTGAGCACCATCGGGTCGATCTCCTCGTGGGTGTTGACCGCGATTCCGCCGGCCGTGCCCGGCGTATCGATCCCGTCGACGTAGTCTTCCGGATGAACCTCGAGCACGGTGTACAGGCCGGGGTAGAGGTTGGTGAACTCGTAGTAGCCGTTCTGGTCGGTGACCGCCGTGATCGGTTTGCCGCTCAAGTCCAAGAGCGGCGCCCCGCTGCCGTCGCCCAATTGCAGAACCACTCCGGCGATTCGCTGATCGTCCGGCTTGAACTGGCCGTCGCCATAGTTGATCGGGTCTCCAATCTCCTCGCCCTGCGCAATTTCGATCACCGGGCCGTCCTGGAACACGTACCCGGAGATGCTCGCCGGCGCCACCTCGCAGAAGTTGTAGTCCACGCCGTCGATGCCGGGCATCAAGTTGATGTCGAGAATCCGGTCTCCCTCCACCCGGCCCCCTTCCGAGCCCGCGTGGGTCTTGCCTTGGAGATAGCCGTCGGGCTGGACCTCGTCCACGCCGTAGACGCCGGGGCGGAGATTCGTGAACACGTACCGGCCGGCCGAGTCGGTCGTGGTCGAGGCAATCCGGTTGCCGGAGGCGTCGAGCAGGTGGATCGTCACGCCGCCGAGCAGCGGCTCGCCCGGATCGGGGATGCAGTCGCCGTTCAATTCCCCGTGGACCAGCCCGCTGATGCTTGCCGGGGGCAATTCGCCGAAGTTGTAGTTTTCGCCGTGGACGCCGACCGAGAGCAGCGCGCCGGTGATCATGTCGCCGGGATTCTGGGCCGTGCCGCCCGCACTGCCCGCTGCGTCGCGGCCGTCGTAGTAGCCGGCCGGTTGCGCTTCGCTGACGCCATAGGTCATGTTGGGCTTCAGCCCGTCGAAGCGGTAGAATCCACTGGCGTCCGTGGCGGCCGTTGTTCCGGTCGGCTGCCCGGCGGCGTCGAGCAACGTCAACGTCACTCCGGCGATGCCCGCTTCGCCCGCGTCGCGCTGGCCGTTGTCGTTGAGGTCCTCGTAGACGTAGCCCGACAGGCTGACCGGCAAGAGTTCGTAGAAGTCGTAGCGGGCGCCGTGCGTGCCGCTGACGAGCGTGATGCCGGTGATCTTGTCTGTTTCCACCAGCGCCCCGCCGGCGCTGCCCACGCGGTCCGGCCCGTCGAAATAGCCTTGTGGCTGGATTTCCTCGACCCCGTAGACCCCCGGCGCAAGACCGGCGAATTCATACTCGCCCTTGGCGTCCGTCAGCGTGCTGGCGATCCGCTCGCCGGAGGCGCTGAGCAGGTGGACGGCAACGCCTCCGAGCAACGGTTCCCCGGCGTCGTACAGGCCGTTGCCGTCGAGGTCGACGGAAACGCGGCCGCTGATGCTGCTCGGCAGGATCTCGTAGAAATCGTAGCCGGTGGCCTGGGTGCCGCTGACAAGGGTGATATCGAGGATCGCATCGGGCGCAAGCAGCGTCCCGCCGGCTGTGCCGACGTGGTCCGCTCCGTCGAAGTAGCCCTGCGGCTGGATTTCCTCCACGGCGTAAACGCCGGGGGCAAGCCCGGTGAACCGGTAGCGGCCGTCGGCGTCGGTGGTCGCCGTGCCGATGCGTTTGCCTTGCCCGTCGCGGAGCTCGATCGTCACGCCTTCGATGGGAAAATCGCCTGCGGTGAACGCCCCATCCCCATCGGCGTCGGCGATCACGCGGCCGGCGATCGAGCTGGGCAGAATCTCGCCAAAGTCGTAGTCCTCGCCGGCCTGCCCGCTCTCGAGCCGGATTCCCGTGATCGAATCGCCGGGGTTCTGCGCCGTTCCGCCGGCGGTGCCGGCAGCGTCCAGGCCGTCGAGATAGCCTTGCGGGGTGATCTCCACGACTTGCCAATCGCCGGGCATGAGGTTGACCGCCATCCAGGACCCGTCGGCGGCCGTGGTCACGGTGATCGGCTCGGCCGTGGAGCCACTGGGCAGAACGCGGATCACGCGGACGGTCGCTCCGGCGATCCCCACCTCCCCCGCGCCGCGGACGCCGTCGTTGTTGGCGTCGTGGTACACATGGCCGCTGAGCCGCGCCGGGGCCGCCTCGGCAAAATCGTTGTTGACGCTGTCTTCGCCGCCCAAGAGCGAGATGCCGGTGATCGTTTCCGAGTTGAGCACCGAGCCGCGCGTCGCGCCGTCGACCGCGCCCGCCGCCGCGCCGACGCTGAAGTAGCCGTCCGGCTGCGTTTCGACGACGCGGTAGGCGCCGGGCAGGAGGCCATCGAACCGGTAGTTGCCGGCAGTGCCGGTCGTGGTTCTCATGCCGGTGTCGGCATACTGCCCTTCGACGAGCTGGTGGAGGCTGAGTTTCACGCCGGCGATGCCCGGCTCGCCCGCGTCTTGCCGGTTGTCCAGGTCGATGTCTTCGAACACGGTCCCGCTGATCGAGATCGGCAGCGGCGTCTGCTTCAGGCCGATGAAGGCCCCCGCCGTCAGGTCGGGCCGCGGCGCCTGGCCGGGTGGCACATAACTGTCGGGCGGGAGGGTCAGGCCTGAAGACGTCAGCCTTCCGTCGTATTCGTCCCAGAAGATGTCGCTCTCGGTAACGTCGTAGTAGTGGGGCGCCGCAAAGGTCGCCGCGAGGTGCGAGCCCTCGAACTCCGCTCCCTCGGCCAGTGGATTGTCCGTGTACAGCCCCTTCTCGTCGACATCAACGGAGAACAGGAGCCGCTCCCCGGCGTCAAAGCCGGAGAACGTGAACGCAAGCGTCGTGCCGCCGTCCTCGACCTCGATGGCGAGGATTTCGAATCCGTGGTTGGCCACGATCTCGACGCCAGCCGATCCCGAGACGCCCAACCCGCCGGGCGCCGTGTCGAAAAAACAGTCGATTGGGCTGATACCATCGCCGAGCTTGTCGGTGTCGATCACGAGCCGCGTCAATTGGGTTCCCTCGGCGCCGCCCGACCAGGTGACTTCAAACAGGTCGCCCGACGTGTCGGTCCCAATGCCGTCCTCGAAATAGACGCAGCCGATCTGGATCGGGCTGGCCGAGAGGAGCCAGCGGTGCTCGATCTGCTCAAAACGGCAAATCCGCGGCCCTCGCGCCCTGGCCGCCTGGCTCCGCCGGGTCAAGGTTCGCTTCAGCCGCTGCCACGCCGAGATGTCTTCAAGCAAGCCCACGAACTACCTCCATGCAGCTCTTCCAGCAGGCGTCTGCCAGGGACCCAACACGGCTTGGCGCCGTCTTCTCGCCCGTCCCACGCATCTGCCGGCTGCCATTGAAATTGTCAGCGAACTCCCGTTACTGGCCCATCGCCCAGAGACGCACCGTCGTGTCGTAGCTCCCGGAAATGAGTTGTCCGTCGCCTCGGTTGAAAACCAGCGTGGAAACCGACCCGGTGTGCCCGGCGAGCCGCTTGACTTCCCGCCGAGTGCTCGGCTCCCACAGGCGGATGGTGTTGTCGCTCCCGCCCGCGGCAATCCGGTCCGCTCCGCACCAGGCCAGTGCCATCACCTTGCCCGGCCTGGCTGGCAGTGTCGCCGCCAGGCTGCCGGTGGCCATGTCCCAGATCGAAATCTCGGCCCCATCGCCGGCCGAAGCCAGTGCGGCGCCGTCGTTGCGAAAGGCCAGCGCGGCAACCGTCCGCCCATCGCCCGGCAGATCGGTAGCCTGCCCACTGCCGTCGACCGCCATGATCCGGATTCGCCCTTGGCTCCCCGCCGCCGCGAGCAACCGCCCGTCGGGCGAGAAGGCCAGCGCTCGCACGTCGCGCCCGCCGGTGTCCAACGCCGCGGCAGCCGCGCCGGTGGCCGGGTCGAACAGGCGCAGCGCGCTTTCGAATCCACCCGCCGCCAGCGTCTTGCCATCGGGCGAAAACGCCAGATCGAAGATTGCCGCCGGCAGGCTTCCCGTGCGGCGCGCGATCCGGCCCGACGACACGTCCCAAATAATGATCTGCCTGTCCTGCCCGGCGGTGGCCAACAGTTGCCCTTGGGGATCGAACGCGCAAGCCCTGAGCCAATCCGTGTGGCCCTCCAGCCGGCGGAGAACCTGGCCGGAGCGCAGGTCCCAAAGTCGCACCACGTGGTCGTCGCCGGTCGTCGCCAGATACCGGCCGAGCGGATCGAGCGCCACCCGAGAGATGACCGGCCCGGTCGCCCGGCCCGGCACGTTTTCCATCGTCAGGGCGCCAATCGGCCCGGTCGTATCGACCCCATCCGCCCTCAATACCGCAATCAAACAACCGCCCATCGCCAGCGCGGCGACAACCCCTATCAGACGGGTACAGGACATCCTATCCACCTGTCGTGCCGAATTGACTTGCCGATCCCCTGGCAACTGTTTCCACCCGGGCGCATTCCGACGGGACCATCGCCATGAACGGCTGCATCCAGTGAAGCGAAACGGTGGTCGGCCAAGACAAACTGGCCATCGCCGGCCAGTCGCTCCGAACGCGCACCACTCGCGCGGCGCGATCGGTTCGCCTCTGCCGATTGTTCCCATTTATCGGCAGAAACCGTTTCCGTCACTCATGGGAAATCTGGAAATGGAGCGATAATGCAGGGATTGTCGATTAAAGCGACTGAAAAGACTGGCAATACTGGGACGTTTCGGAAAGCTGACAGGGCAATCGCGATTCTACTTTTCGTTCCCAGACTACCCTCGTCCCCAGACCTCACTCGTTCCCAAGCTCCGGCTTGGGAACGCGCCGGTCGCGCATTGCGGTGGTTCCCAAGCAGGAGCTTGGGAACCAGAGGACGCTTGGGAACCAGAGGAAACGGAATAGATTTCCGTTCTACGCGGATCATCCGCGCTACTGGACTTGAACACTCCGGACGGGTTCATAGGCGATTCGGGCCGGCGGCAGCGGCTGCGGCGCCGGCGGCGCGGCCTGAGCCATAGGGGGCGACGGTTCCGCGGCGGGCGCCGGCGGCACGGGCGAAGGGGCGACCGGCGGCAGCGTCTCCACCTCGATCGAGGGCGCCGGACCGGTCTCCATGATCGGCCCCGGATCGATCCACATGCCTCGATCGTCCAATTCCATCGTGCCCATGTCGAGGTCCAGGTTGATCCGCTGGGCTTCGTAGTCAACCCAGGCCGCCAGGAAGGTGTCTTGGGCCGAAAGCAGGTCGTTCAACGCGTTGAGGACGTCGATTGCCGCGGTCGATCCCATCGCCGCGCCGCCTCGGCCCTGAACCGGCTTGGTCAATTTGAGCCGTTCGAGGTCGACACGCGTGATCGCCACGAACAGTCCGGCCCGCTGCACCTCGAAGTTGAGTTGGCTGAGGCGGATCACCCGCTCCGCATCACGCAGCGATTGCTGGATGCGGTCCTCGAAGGCGTAGTAGTCTCGCTTCATCCGCTGGTAGTTGATCAGCGCCCGCCGGTAGGCGTTCCGCTCGGCCAGGCGTGTCAGGGGGGCGTCGAATTGCAGTCCGAAGCTGAGCCTTCCCTGGGTGTAATTGCTCGGCGCGCCGAAATTGTCGCTGACCGGATCGATGCGCCCATTGACCACCAGGTCCAGATCGCTCCGCAGGGCGTTGGCGATGATCTCGATCTGCCGCCACTGGTCGACCAGCGCGGCACGGGCGTTCATCCAGTCGCGGCGGTGCTCCCGGGCGATCTCCAAGGCCCTCTCGGCCGTGATGTCGATGGGAACCAGCGAGACCGTGTCGAGCCGGATTTTTGCCTCAAGCAGCGACATCTCGAGCAACTGGTCCTTCAAGAGCGTGAGCAGGTCCACCAGGGCGCCGCGCGCCTCGGTGCTGACGATGGCCGGATTGGCCGCGTCGGCCTGTCTTGTTCGAGCGATCGCCTCAATCGCGGCGAAGGTGCCCTCCAGGTTCTTCGTCGTCGTCTTGAGATTGTCGATCATCTCCGCCCGACGCTTGTGCAGGTCTTCGATGCTGAACGTTTCGGGGTCGATTTCGCGGTTCCGCGCTTCCGGGCGCGACGCCAGCATCCGCAGGTTCACCTCGCGGCGCGGCAAGGCCTGGTCGAGCAGAACCAGGTCGTTCTCGATCATCTTGATCTGGGCCGCGCAGCGGTCGCGGATCGGCAGCAGCCGGTCGTATTGGTTTAGTGCGACCGTCGGGTGGGTATCCTCGTCGCGGAACACCTCCAGCAATTGGTCGAGATCTTCCTCGACTGCCGTCAGTTCCGGATCGATCAGGTTAAACTGTTTCAGCATCGGGTCCTCGATGCGGACCTTCAAATCCGGCGGCAGTCCGAGGGTCAGCTTGTAGCTGTCGAGCTGGTTTTCGTAGCCCGCGCGCCGTTCCAGCAATCGGCTCTGCGCGCTGTAGAGTTGTTGGCGAACTCGCTGGACCTGGTCCAGTTGCACCTGGCCGGCGTCGAAATTGGCCTCCATCAGGCTGAGGCTGTCGCGAGTGCTTTCGACGTTGTTTTCCAGGTTGCGGATGTTAACCTCCGTGGTCAGCAGACCCACGAACCCCGAGGCGCGGGAGGTGAAGCTGCCACTGACCGAGGGAAGCCCCACGCCTCCGGGAGTCGGCCCCACCACGCCGGTCCGCCCAAAGATAATCGCGGCATGAAAACCGCGGCGGAAACGCTCCATCTGGCGGATATTGGCCAGCAGGTTACGCTCCGACTGGGTGAGGTTTTCCATGGCCACCGCGCGGCCGGCCGCGCGCAACAGCGGCTGAGTCAGCGCAAAGGTCAGCGGAGTGCTCACCCGATAGCCGTCGGAACCGCTGAATTCCCAGACGATCGAGTTGGCTACCCCGGCGAGCAGTTCCCCGCCGGCGGCGAGGTTCTTTCGGGCGCTCAAAGCCGCATCGTTCGAAAGCTGGCTCGACGACGAGACATCCCCTCCCAGGGGGCCCGTGGTCGTGAAGAACGTGTCGTTGCCGCCAAAAAACTGCACGTCGAACTGGAACCGTTCAAACGTCACGTTCAAGGCGGAAAGATAAAGGTCCTCAACCTCCTGGCGATACTCGCGCGAGTGGATCAGCGCAAGCTGCATCGCCGCGGTCCGGTCGAGCACCAGACACCCGTCCTCCGACAGCGGCAGGAAGGCTTTCCAGTTCGGGCTCTCCACCTGGTTCGTCTTCCCGCACTTGTCCCAGTGCTTCCAACCGCGCTTTCCATCAACGCAGTGCATGAGTTGATGCGAGACCGGATCGTCGGGCGGCATCGGCGGGCAATCCGGATCGTGGGGATCGAAATACCGCGACCGCTTGTCGGCGTTGATCGTGTAGTCCTTAAGCGGCCATCGCGGGTCGTTGGCCCCCGACTCGATCAGGCACTGCACCTCCCGATCCGCCTGCCGCCGGTAGTGGTCCCGGCTACAAGCCGCCAGTCCGGGAACCAAGAGGATCAATCCAGCCATGGCAATCCATCTGCGCATGGCGCCGCATGGGGCGTCTCTGCCGTGGTCGAACATAGGGTCGCTTCCTGACGACGGTACGGGCCGTCGGGTCTGGTCCACGATGCGAGTTGTCGCGGGGAGTATCGCCTCAACTTTGGGGTGGGCAGTGAACCGGTGGCAAGAAACCTCCCTCTCGCCTCCAACCTCTGCCATTCGGCGAATATCCGCCAATAGGGGGGTGCGATTGTTTCGATTGCACGGGTATTAGCGCAAGTCCCCCCAGCAATTGGTTTCGGTGTATGACTTTCTCCTTCTTTAAGCATTGTGCCACGGAGAACGATTGCAGCGATTCGGCCGCGTTTCGGAAGTCTTGCCAAATCCAGCGTTTACGGAAAACTTTCCGCAAAAGCGGAAACTTGACATTCCCATAGGCGCGAAATAGGATCGAGTTTTGGAGCCACTCCCCACACTACCGGCCAATCCGCCAATCCAGTCCCGTCTGGGGCTGGTGGAGGATTGCGTGTAGTCTTGGGATGAGCTACTTCAAAAAGACCTATGCTTTTGTGGCGGGAAAAGGATTCTCCCATCGGGGGCCGTAGTGCCGGGAACTTGGCAGCAAACCCTTCAGACGTGGCTTAAGACGCAATGAGCATCTGGAATAAAGTCCTGCTGGGGTGCATCTTCGTCACCGCATTGGCGTTGTTCGTCTTGAGCGCGCGAGCCCTCCAGGCCCATCGCTTCTGGCGAGAATCCTACAACGCCCATGAGAAGGCCATCGCCGCGGAGCAGGAGCGCGCCAAAAACCTCCTCGATGGGGACTCCGCGTCCGGCGAAATGGGACTCCGCCAGGTCTCGTTCGAACTCTACAAACTGCTCATCGGGCGCGGCCGCGTCCTGACGGGCGCCCGGCCGATGGAGGTGACCAAGGACCAGGATCCCGCCACCAAGCAGGACCGCATCCGAATCCGCATCGAGACCGCAGTACCAAACGCCGCGGAAAGCCAATCCGTCCTTCACGCCTTTGAGGAAAAACCAACTTCCGAGGGGGGACGGTACCTTGGCCAGTTCACCGTCGCCAACGTCGCCGGCACCCAGTTGGAACTCAATCCCAGCGTGCAGCTCTCGCCGGCGGAGCTTAAGCGAGTCCAGGATAGCCAGCAGGCGGGCACCACGTGGCGTCTCCTCGAACTCATGCCCGCCGATAGCCACGAAATCCTCGCCGGCCTCAGCGATGACGAAATCAAAGCCATGTTTCCCGAGTCGTCTTTCGCCGAGTACAGCAAAGATGGCAAGGTGATGCTCAAGCAGGACGCCGAACAGATGGGACTCCGAGGCAAAGTCCTGCTGGTCGACGAGAATGGCAATATCATTCGCAACGAGCAAGGGGTCGAAACCGAGGTCACCGACGGCAAGGGCATGTACGTCCGCCAACTTCGCGATTACAGCACCCTGTTCAGCGAAATGCGCCGCCTCCGCTCCAATACGCAGGCGCGAATCGAAATCGCCAATCGCGACAAGCAATTTCTCGACGAGTCGCTCGCCGATGCGCGAGGGCTTCAACAGGCGCGCCAACAGGAAATCCAGGATTTGCAGCAGGAACTCACCTTGGTCCGCCGCGAGCGCGACGCCGTCCAAAACCATCAGACCGCCCTGGCCGCCGCGATCGACACCATGAAGCAGGCGATCGACAACATGATGGCCACCAACGAAGCGACCGTTGCCGAGATCGCTCGAATCCAATCCGAGGCCGCTCGGATCATCAACGCCCGAACCGTTGGCGTGGCGCAGACCGAGGCGCAGTAGGGGCCGGGATTGAGGGTTCAGGGTTCGGGGTTCAGGGTTCAGTTTTTGCTTCAGACTCGTTCCCAAGCTCCGGAGTGGGAACGGCGGGGAAGGGTTCGGGGCTGGGGGTTCGGGATTGAGGGTTCGGGGTTCAGGGTTCAGTTTTTGCTTCAGACTCGTTCCCAAGCTCCGGCTTGGGAACGGCGGGGAAGGGTTCGGGGTTCAGTTTTTGCTTCAGACTCGTTCCCAAGCTCCGGCTTGGGAACGGCGGGGAAGGGTTCGGGGCTCAGTTTTTTGCCTCAGACTCGTTCCCAAGCTCCGGCTTGGGAACGGCGGGGAAGGGTTCAGGGTTCAGTTTTTGACTCGGACTCGTGCTTTGAACCTTGGATATTGAACCTTGTCCTTTTGGCTCTTGGCTGCGAATCGGTCTGGGGCGATAGGCCGGTTCTTGCTAGACTCACGCCTGCTACTGCCCAAAGGGCAGTGCGACCCCTTCGACCACGTCGCCGATTCTACGGTCCGGGGGTCTGCCCCGTGCAACCCTCGCGCCAGCCAGCATAGACTTTGGAGGGACCCATGCAGCCGATCCGACGGATCACCATCCTCGCTATCCTCGCCATCCTCGTTGGCGGTAGTCACGGATCCGCCCGTGCTCAGCAGCCCTACTACGCCCAGCCACCAGCCCCCGCCTACAACCAGCCAGCCAGCCAACCGGGAGCCCAACGCGTCCAGGCGTCTCCCCAACCGGCCCAGCCAACGCATCCCTCCCAGATTCCACAGAGTCTTCCAGCATCTCAGCCATCGGCCGGTCAGCCGATGTCACCCGGCCCGGCAAGCATCGTGCCTCGCAGCACGCCGACCCTCGAGCGGCAAGCGCCGCTCACAACGGCTTCCGCGCCGTTCCAACTTACCCCCAACCAGGAGGCCCAGGTCGACGAGGTCCTCCAGCAATGGGAGGAGGCGAGCAAGAAACGCCAACGGTTCGCCTGCGAATTCTTCCGTTTCGACTTTGTGCCGGCGTTCTCTTCATCACCGGACGTTCCCCTTCATATCGACCAGGGGGAGGCGTGTTTCTCCGCCCCCGACAAGTGGATGTTCGCCATCCACGGCGAGTACGTCGAAAACAAGTTCGTCGAAGGCCAGCGGGCGGAACGCTGGGTCTGCGACGGCAACTCGATCTACGAGTTCGATTATCCGGGGAAGACCGTTATTCAGCACCGCCTCTCCGACGACATGAAGGGCGAAGACCTCGTCAGGGCCCTGCTGCCGTTTCTCTTCAATCCCGACCATGCGAATCTCAAGAGCCGCTATTTCATCCGCCTGGTGAATTTCTCCGGCCTGGCCGAGGGCCACGTCTGCATCGACGCCTGGCCGCGTTACCAGGACGAAGCCCGAAACTTCCGCAATGCCCAGGTGATCATCCGCCTGGCCGACATGCAGCCCACGGCGATGATGCTGGTCATGCCCAACGGCACCGACTCGCACCGCTACCAGTTCACCAAGGTCAAGATCAACAGCAACAACCTGCTTGACCGCTTTCTCAACGATCCGTTCCAGGTTAAGATCCCGGTCGGATGGAAAAAGCACGTGGAGCAAATCCCCGCCGCCGAGGTGGGAAACCGGCCGGCAGCGGCGAGCAGACAGTAGCCCCCGGGGCGAAAGACTCCGGGCCACTACGGCTAGGAGTCACCATGAACATCGCCCTCTATCCTTTTCGCGCGATCGCAGGTTTGTGTGCGGTCGTCAGTGTTCTGTCGTGCTGTTCGACCAGCGCGCGGTGCGGCGAGCAACCGGAGTACGAAGTCGTCGCCCGGAGCAACGTGATGGTTCCGATGCGCGACGGCGTCAAGCTGGCGACGGACATTTACCTGCCGGCTCGCAATGGCGTGGCGGTCGAGGGCCGCTTCCCGGTCGTTTTCAGCCGCACGCCCTACGGCAAGGTCGCCACGATCGCCGAGTGCCACCCGAAGCACTACGTCCCCTTCGGCTACGTGGTGGTCCGCCAAGACACGCGCGGCCGCGGCGAATCGGAGGGCATCTGGCACTGGATGAGCGACGACCGCCAGGACGGATACGACGCCATCGAGTGGATCGCTGAACAACCCTGGTCGGACGGCAAGATCGGCATGATGGGCTGCTCCTACGTCGGCGCCACGCAGCACCTGGCGGCCATGACGCGGCCGCCCCACCTGACGACGATTACGCCCGCCGATCCCTCGATCAACCACGGCATTGGCGCGACGATCTACGGTGGCGCTTTCCGCCTGCGGGTCTGGGATTGGATCTTCGACAACGCCGCCCAGGGGAGCCGCCAAGCGCGCGACCCGGCCCTGAGAGCCGCCCTGGAGCAACAATCCAAGGATCGCCGGCACTACCTGCTCAACCTGCCGCTCCGCCGAGGGCTGACGCCGCTGCGGATCGCCTCGGAGTACGAGGACATGCTGATCGACATGCTCGAACATCGCCGCAACGACGAGTTCTGGCGGTTCAGCAACATCATCCAGTACGCCGGCGAGCACAAGGACCTGCCGGTGTTCATGATCGGCGGATGGTACGACCTGTTCAGCAGCAGCACCACGGAGACGTGGATGGCCCTCAGGCACACCATCAAAGGCCCCGTGTACTTGATCATGGGGCCGTGGATTCACCACATGCAGGACCGGTCGCACGGCCAGGTTGATTTCGGCCCGGATGCCGCCGTGGACATGTCGGCAATCCGCCGCGAATGGTTCGACCGCTGGCTGAAAGGCGCCGGCGGCGATTTCAACGAGAACCCGCCTTTCCGGACTCCCGTGCGGATGTTCGTGATGGGCACCGGCGATGGCCACAAGACCAAGGCCGGCCACCTCTACCACGGTGGCTACTGGCGCGACGAACCGGACTATCCACTGCCCCGTGCGAAACCGACGAACTACTACCTCCACGCGGGCGGCGGCCTGGGCGCCGATCCGCCCGGCGAAAAAACAGCCTCGACAACCTTCGAGTTCGATCCCCGCAACCCCGTGCCCACGATCGGCGGCTGCACCTGCTGCGCGCGGCAGATCATGACCGATGGGGCCTGGAACCAGTGGGGCGGAGAGCACACGTGGACCTGGCCGGCGCCCCTTCCACTCTCCGCCCGCAACGACATCGTGGTCTTCATGACGCCGCCGCTGGAGCGGGACACGGAGATCATCGGTCCGATCCAAGTCAAACTCTGGGCCTCCTCCTCGGCCGTGGATACCGACTTCACGGCCAAGCTGATCGACGTCTACCCCACGAGCCCGGATTTCCCCGCCGGGTTCGACCTGATCATGGGCGACGGGAT
>JAMOAF010000568.1 GCA_023621895.1 Planctomycetota bacterium | reverse complement strand
GCGTTCCAGCCGATCGCGGTGACGGCGGGGCGCATGTGCTTGACGATCGAATCGACCGAGGGGAGGATCGTCGGATCGAGCTCGATCCCCTGCTGGCGAAGCGGTCCGGAGAACATCGTCAGATACATCTGGATCATCGGATAGGCCGCCCGCACCATCGCCGGGCTGTCCTGGTAGACGAGACCGAACGGAGGCGTGTCGCCGTGAAGCTGGGCCGCCACGGCCGGCGCTTCGGCCAATGACCCCGAGCCGCTGCCTTGGCCAAGCCAGGCCTGGATCGCTTGCGGGCTGATCGCAAACACGAGTTCCTTGTCCGTCAGACACCACGATGGCATCACCGGAACCGGCTGGGCAAATTGCAGGCTGAAGACTTCGCGTCCGGCCAGTTGCGAACGCGCGATCATCGGGATCGACGCATCGGGCGAGGCGTTCTTCTTGGCGGCCGCGGCCAGGGCGACGAGCTTCTCCTGGGTCGCCGCCAAGCGTTTCGAGTCGCGGACTTGGATCACGGCGAGGACCTGCGGCAGGGGCGATGCCCCGCCAGCCGGCGCCGCCGAAAAACACCACACATCGCCGAGCGGCTTGAGGATGTCGTCCTCGATCTTCAGGCCGATCTGGGCCTCGCTCGCCGCCAACTGCTGGTTGAACTGCTCGGTCTCCTTCGGATCGATCGCCGATGCGATCGCCAGCCCCTTCTGCCAGGCCACGGCCAGGTCCATGCGAAAAGCAGCGGCTATGAGGGCGTCTTTCGGGAGCGGGGCCAGGTCCGCGGCGGTAAGCGGCTTCTGCTTCAGCACGCCCGCGATCCCCTCCGCTTCCCCATAAACACCCAACAGCGTCTTGCTCACGTAGCCGTCGGCGTCCAACCCGCTGGTAATCGCCAACGCCGTCAGGTTAGCCAGCCCCAGGGCTTTCAGAACCGACGCGACCTGAGGGCCGCCCCGCTCGGAAGCACTGGCAACGATCGACCGGACGTTGACGAAAGCCAGCATTGCCGGGCGCGCGATGGCCAACCGGTTGCGCACGGCCGAAAGCCAGCCGGGCGGTTGCTGGCCGATTCGCGCCAAGATTCCCTCGACCTGGCCGGCGCCCATGCCGACCACCAGGTACTTGCCATGAAGCCCCCAGGTCAGCTCGGGGGCATCGCCGGCCGGCTGCATGCGATACCAGGTCCCTTCGCCGATCTTGACGGTTTCCACTGCCGGACCGAGCTTCTCCTGTTGCTTGACGATCCGACTCCACGTCTTCTGAGCGTCGTCGCCGAGATGGATGATCAACCCGCCGGCCAATGCCGGCGGACCGCCGCCGGAAGGAAACTCCATCTTGCTTAGGAACGCCGCGGCCGGCCGGGAGGACAACTCCATGCCCAGATCGAGCAATTCCGCGGCGACCTCGCCGCTGCCGGGCTGTTTCTTTTCAGCCGAGGAGCGAACCGCAGTCTGGATGATCGGCTTGATCGCGGCCAGCAATTTCCGCACTTCCGGCTCGGCCAGAAGCTGCTCGGTCCGATTGGTGCTCTTGGCGTCCGGCGTACCGCTGCCGGCGAGGGCGACGTACGCCAGGCAATCGGGCGGAGCGACGGCAGCCAGGGCCGGCTCCTCCGGCGCCGGCGGCAAGCCCAACGGAAATCCCAGGCTACTGACCGCGATCGAACAGACTGCCAAAAACGCGCCGACGCTTGCGTAGCGAGCCATGACTCGACTCCTCTTGAGAACCCCGGATTGGAATCACATTCGCCGCGACACCTGATTGTGAAGACAGAAACCACAGTCAAGCTGCCCCGATCATGACGTGAACACCGGCCCCCGGCTCGTCCAGCCGTCGTTTCTGGCGGTTGGGCCCCTCAATGTAGTCCTTCCGCCCGGTATTCTGGAGACGGGCTCCCGCCGGGCACGTTCAGAGCCACAACAGCGTCTCTTATGCTAACAAAGCCCCTGGCCGCTTTCCAGCCGGCCAGTCCCTTGCCGCCGGTCGCGGGCGCGCCGCATATTGACATTGGCGATCCAGCGCCTATACTGCGTTCGGGGGGGCCGGACTGAGAATGCGTTTCGGTTCCCGTTCGTGGCGTCTGCCGGGTCCGTCGCCGCTCTGGCTTCGGCCTCCGCGGGCCGATCCAGCCTAAGGAGTACTTCGGATGATTCCCAGCCGGCCGGCGCGTCTTGCTCTCACCCTGCTGTTTGCCGCCTCGCTGCTTGCCTCCGCGCGATCCGCACTTGCGGGCGATGCGCCGAAAATGAAGCACCGCGTGCTGATCGTCACCGGGGAAGATTATCCTGGCCACAAATGGAGGGAAACAGCGCCCGTCCTCCAGGCCGAGCTGGCCAAGGACCCGCGGCTGGCCGTGGAGGTGCTCACCGACCTGACGTTGCTGGCGAGCGTGCGGCTCGGCGAGTATGACGCGGTCGTCCTGCACTTTAAGAACTACGATCCCAAGGTGCCCGGCCGCAAGGCGTATGACAACCTGGCCAAGTACGTGGAGGGGGGCGGCGGCCTGGTGCTTCTGCATTTCGCCTGCGGGGCCTTCGAGGAGTTCAAAGCGGATTTCGTCAATCTGGCCGGACGCGTCTGGTTCGGCATCAACCCGCCCCCGGGCCGCCGCCAGCACGATCCCCATGGGCCGTTCACCGTGAACATCGCCAAGATCGACCACCCGATCACCAAGGGGATGGCCGATTTCGAGACCGTCGACGAGCTGTACACCTGCCTGGAGGGCGAGCGGGAAATCACCGTCCTGGCCACCGCCGTTTCGAAGATCGACAAGAAGCCCTACCCGATCGCGATGGTTCATCAGTATGGGAAGGGCCGCGTGTTCCACTCCGTATTGGGACACGATGTTGCCGCTCTCCAGGCCCCCGGGGCGGCGGAGCTCCACCGCCGCGGCTGCGCGTGGGTATGCGGAGTGAAAGGCAACAAGTGAACCCTGCTCCCTCGCGTGGCGTTGACCGGCGGCGGCGCGTATACTGGACCGGCACGTTTCCTCCACCCGGAATAGGACACCAAAAGCCATGACGCTCCGCACCACCGCTGGCGTATTTACCTTGTTTCTGTGCATGGCCCCCCTCGCGGCCGCCGCGCCGCCGGAGCCCTTCGGCGCCGTGCCTAGCGAGCCCCATCTCCGTTGGCACGAACTGGAATACTACGGGTTCATCCATTTCACGATCAACACGTTTACCGATCGGGAGTGGGGCGGCGGGGACGAGTCGCCCGGACTGTTCAATCCGAGCGCCTGCGATCCGGAGCAGTGGGCCCGCGTGGCGGCCGGTTCGGGCATGAAGGGATTGATTCTCACGGCCAAGCACCACGACGGCTTCTGCCTCTGGCCGAGCAAGTACACGCAGCACTCGGTCAAGGCCTCGCCCTGGAAGGGCGGCAAGGGCGACCTGGTCGGCGAACTTGCGGCCGCCTGCAAGAAGCACGGGCTGCTGCTGGGGCTTTACCTTTCGCCGTGGGACCGCAACCACGCCGAGTACGGGCGGCCCGCCTACATCGACTATTATCGCAACCAGTGGCGCGAGCTGTTGACCCACTACGGGCCGATCTTCGAGACCTGGTACGACGGGGCCAACGGCGGCTCCGGCTACTACGGCGGTGCGAACGAGACGCGGCGGATCGACAACAAGACCTATTACGATTGGATTCCGACCTGGAAGCTGGTGCGCGACCTCCAGCCCGGCTGTATCCGCTTCAGCGACGGCGGTCCGGACATCCGCTGGGTCGGCAATGAGCAGGGGCTGGGCTACGATCCGAACTGGTGCACGTTCAATCGCCAGGGGCGGTGGCCCGGCGTCTCCGAACAGGCGTCGCTCTGGCACGGCGATCGGGGCGGAACAGACTGGGTGCCGGCGGAAGTGGACGTCTCGATCCGGCCGGGCTGGTTCTGGCACGAGTCTCAAAACGACAAGGTCAAAACGCTCGACCAGTTGCTCGAAATCTACTACGCGAGCGTCGGCCGCGGATGCAACCTGCTCTTGAACGTCCCGCCGGACCGCCGGGGCCTGTTCCACGAGATCGACGTCGAGCGGCTCCAGGAACTTGGCAACTACATCAAGCAGACCTTTACCTCGGACCTCGCCAAGGGCAAGCCGGCCAAGGTTGACACCACCTGGGGCGATTCGGCCGACTTCACCGCGGCGAAATTGACCGACGGCGACCGTAAGACCTATTGGGCGGCCGCCGACGAAGCGCACAGCGCGGTGCTTGAGATCGATCTGGGCGGGCCGACCACGTTTGACAATATCCGCATCGAGGAATTCATCCCGCTGGGGCAGCGCGTCGAGGCGTTCGAGATCGACGCCCGAAGCGGCGGCGAGTGGAAAAAAATCGCCGAGGGATTCACGATCGGCCCGCGGCGGATTTTGCGGACGGAGCGCGTGGCGGCCGACGCCATTCGCGTGAGACTGGTCAAGTGCCTGGCCCCGCCGACGATTTCGACGATCGAGGTCTACAACTCGCCGCGGCGGTAGAGGGGCAGGCACGCCGGTCCGCCCGGCGCTGCCCGCCGTGAGCCGGGGAGTGGATTGGGTTAGCTCGACTCGGGCCCGAGGGCTTCTTCGCTGCCTTCGAAGACGGCCAATTCCTCATGCCGCTGGGCAATCATCTTGCGGATGCCCGCCTTGGTGAAACCTTTCGAGCCGACTGGGTGGGTTTGCTGCAACCGCTGCTCGAGCGATCGGATTTCCTCCTGCGCTCGTTGGTGCTGCGTGAGGTTGGCGATCATGGTGTCTTTCGAGCAAGCGCGGTTGGCTGAAGTGTTACTGACTCTGT
>JAMOAF010000028.1 GCA_023621895.1 Planctomycetota bacterium | reverse complement strand
ATACGCAGCGCCATCTTCAGGCCTTGCTCGCGGGTGCCGGCCGGCACCCCCATTTCCGGCAAGACGTGGTCGGAAAGAGCGTCGAGGGGAGGCCACTCCTGCTCGTTACGATCACCAACCCGGACATTGCCGAGGGGGGCAAGAAGGTGATCTGGCTGATGGCGCGCCAGCACGCCTGGGAAAGCGGGACCTCCTGGGTGGCGGAGGGGGCTGTCCGTTTCCTCCTGTCCGACGCGCCGGCGGCAGCGGCGATTCGCGACCGGTTCCTTTGGAAGGTGTTTCCGCTGCCCGATCCTGACGGCGTGTTTCGCGGAGGCGTGCGGTTCAACGTCAGCGGCTACGATCTAAACCGCAACTGGGACCTGGCCGATGAGCGGCTGATGCCCGAAATATACTACGAGCGGAAGGCGATCTACGATTGGGTGGATCGGGGCGGGCGGATCGACCTCTTCCTGACGATGCACAACACCGAAGCGGCGGACTTCATTCAGGGGCCGGCCGAACTCGAGCCGCTTGCAATGAGGTTCTGGAAACTGCTCGTGGACGGCAGCACGTTCCATCAGCCCAACGCGCCGCGCTCGGCGCCGGCGGCGGCTGGCGCGGCCAGAGGCCGGCTGGATACGCCCGGCGCGCTGTTTCGAGACCGCAAGATTCCGGCGTTTCTCATGGAGCAGATGGTGGACACGAGCCCGCGGCTTTCGCGGCCCCCGACGGTCAAAGACCGCCTGGAGTTTGGAGCCGCGCTGGTGAAGGTGATGTCCGCGGCCGTGGAGGAGCGATGAGCTTGTAGGGTGGTGCAGAGCGGCCCAACCCGACACGGCTGGCAGGGCCGCCGGCGCGCTTTTGGAACCGAACCGGCTTGCCGCACCAAACCGGCAGCGCCGCCCCACCGCAGCGCAACCGGTCAAAAAAACGGTTCGCCGCATCCCGGTGGGCCGCCGCTCCGGCCATGGCGATTCAAACGTTGGCTGAGGATCGCCGGCACAATTGGCGATTCGAGGCTGAGAGGAAATGGCCCGCTCTGGACCACCCTACCCGCCGCGCCACCGCCGCATCTGGACCACCCTACCCGCCGCGCCACCGCCGCATCTGAGGATCGCCGGCACATTGGCGATTCGAGGCTGAGAGGAAATGGCCCGCTCTGGACCACCCTACCCGCCGCGCCACCGCCGCATCCCGGTGGGCCGCCGCTCCGGCCATGGCGATTCGAACGTTGGCTGAGGATCGCCGGCACAATTGGCGATTCGAGGCTGAGAGGAAATGGCCCGCTCTGGACCACCCTACGAGGAGCGTCAGCGGAAGTTCATGTCGCAGCTCGTGCCGCCGGCCGCCGGGAGGTAGGCGTGCTGCACGTAGTCGGCCACCATCCGGTCGGAGCTGAATCGCCAGCCCAGCGTGCTGATCGAATTCATCATCCGCTTGATCCAGTAGCGCGGCAAGCCGTCGATGTCGCGGTCGTAGTAGAGCGGGATCACCTCTTCCTGGAGAGTTTCCATCAGGTATTCCGCGTCGCGGCGATCGGTGATCGACCAGTCGACGTGGCTCCGGCCCTTGCCGATCGCGAACCCGTTGTAGCCGTCGTAGCCTTCGGCCCACCACCCGTCGAGGATTGACAGGTTGAGGGCCCCGTTGAGGACGGCCTTCTGGCCGCTCGTCCCCGAGGCTTCCAGCGGCCGGCGCGGGGTGTTGAGCCAGACATCGACGCCCTGGATCAGGTGACGGCAGACGTTGATGTCGTAGTCCTCGATGAAGGCGATCCGGTTGGCGAACCTCGGATCGTGCCGCAAGTTGGCGATCCGCTTGATCAGTTCCTTGCCGGGCTGGTCGGCGGGGTGGGCCTTGCCGGCGAAAATGATCTGCATCGGGCGCTTCGGGTCGTTGACGATCCGGTCGAGCAGGTCGAGGTCGTGGAGGATCAGGTCGGCCCGCTTGTACGTGGCGAATCGCCGGGCGAACCCGATCGTGAGGATGTTCGGGTCAAGCATGTTTCGGGCGGCTTCGACGGCCTCCTCGCTTTCGCCGCGGCGGCGGCATTGGCGGCTGACCCGCCGGCGGACGAAGGACAGGAGGAGGTTCTTGAGCGTGTGGTGCGTTTCCCACAATTCGCCCGGATCGACGTCGTGGATCGCCTGCCAGACTTCGGGGTTGCCCATGCGGCTGAACCAGTCGGGGGCGAAGTGGCGGTCGTAGAGCTGCTGCATCTGCCAGGCCAGCCAACTCGGGACGTGCACGCCGTTGGTGATGTGGCCGATGGGGATTTCCTCCTCCACGCGCCAGGGCCAGAGGTGCGCCCACATCCGCCGCGAGACGTGGCCGTGCAGGCCGCTGACGGCGTTGGCGCGGCGGGAGAGCTTCAGCCCGAGCACCGTCATGCAGAACGGCTCGTGATCGTTCTTCGGCTCCACGCGCCCCAGGCCCATCAACTGCTCGAAGGAGATTCCCAACTCGTCGCGCAAGGGGCCGAGGTGCTCCTCGATCAGCCCGCCGTCGAAGCGGTCATGGCCGGCGGGCACGGGCGTGTGGGTCGTGAACACGGTGTGCTGGGCCACGTCGCGGAGGGCGTCGTCGAAGGTCATCCCGTCGTCCTTCATCCGCTCGCGAATCGCTTCGAGGGTGGCAAACGCGCTGTGCCCTTCGTTGAGGTGGTAAACGCCCGGCGAAATGCCCAGGGCCTTCAGGGCCCGGACGCCGCCGACGCCGGCGACCAGCTCTTGCCGGATTCGCGTGCGGTTGTCGCCCCCGTAAAGGCGGCTGGTCAGCTCGCGGTCTTCCGGGCTGTTGCCCTTGACATCGGAATCGAGCAGGTAGAGCCGCACCCGGCCGACGCGCATCAGGTGGACCTTTGCCAGGAGCCGTCCGGTCCGGGTGGCGATCTCGATCGAGATCGGCTTTCCGTCGGGGCCGCGGGCGGGCTCCATCGGCAGGTTTTCCACCTTCGTGTCAATGTACTCCTCTTGCTGCCAGCCGGTTTCATCCAGGCGCTGCTTGAAGTAGCCCTGGTCGTAGAACAGGCCGATCGCCACCAGGGGCACCCCGAGCCCGCTGGCGCTTTTGATGTGGTCTCCCGACAAGACGCCCAGGCCGCCCGAATAGATGGGAATCGATTCGTGAACGCCGAATTCGAGCGAAAAATAGGCGACCGGCTTGGAACCGAGCACGCCGGTGTGGGTCTTGGCCCAGGCCGCGCGCTGCGTCTGGTACTCCTTCAGCCGCCGGTAGGCATGATTGATCCGGCTGAAAAGGACCAGCTCGGCCGCGCGCATCTCGAGGCGCTCGGGAGTGAACTCGCTCAACAGCGCGATCGGGTTGTGGTCCAACTGCCGCCAGCGGATCGGATCGAGGTCGCGAAACAGGTTGATCACCTCGGGCTGCCAGCTCCACCAGATATTGCGCGCCAGGGCGTTGCATTTCTCGAACAACGTCTCCGCCGTAAGTCCTGTTGCTATACCGAGTTCAGAAGAAGCCTCGATTGCCAGTTCCGTTCGACTCATAATGAATAAACCCTAACTGCCGACTGTTCCCTCGGGTGGTCCGCCAATTTCTGGCTGGCGAAAAGATTATATCGACCATTTCTCGGACTGGCGACCCCAAAGTCCCCGCACCCGGCCACCCGAGGCCCGGCGGGGCATTGCCACCGCCGAACGATTAAGCGTATCATGCAGGATTCATTGCGGCCCCCCTCGAACAGGTATACCAGACTTCGTTTCAGATTTGGAGTGGACTACACGATGGCTCACGATCCCAACGTTCAAGTTCATTGGCACGAACACGCCGTCACTCGCGAGGAGCGCGAACAACTCAACGGGCACAAAGGTTGCGTCGTCTGGCTGACCGGGCTGAGCGCCTGCGGAAAGAGCACCGTCGCCAACCTGGTGGATCACCGGCTGCACGCGATGGGCAAGCGGAGCTTCGTCCTCGACGGCGACAACATCCGCCACGGACTGAACGCCGGCCCCGGTATGCTCAAAGATCGCCACGGCGAGGCCTTTGCCCAGCGATTCGGCCTGGGATTCTCCGCGCAGGACCGCGAAGAAAACATCCGGCGGATCGGGACCGTCGCCAAGCTGTTTTGCGAGTCGGGCGTGATCGCCATTACGGCTTTCATCAGCCCTTACCGCTTGGACCGGGATCGCGTTCGCCAATCCCTGGCCGATGGAGACTTCGTCGAGGTCTTTGTCGATGCCCCCATCGAAATCTGCGAAAAACGCGATCCCAAGGGACTCTACAAGAAAGCCCGTGCCGGAGAGCTGAAGGGATTCACGGGAATCGACGACCCCTACGAAGGCCCCGAAAAACCGGAGCTGCGGCTCGACGCGGGGGAAAAAACCGCGGAGGAACTAGCCGACGAAGTCGTCATGTACCTGAAAAAAGCGGGCAAACTGGGCTAATTCGGGGGACGCCAGCCACCACTTAGCGGCAGCATCAGCGCGGTGCGCGGTCCAGATTCGGCGGGTCGCTGCCGAGTCGCCGATTCCGGACCCACGCAGCGCGCCCCCTCCAATTAGGGGCAGGCGAGAATTTCAGGGCTTGACTCGCCCTGCGGAAAAGTAGTACACTCTCGGACGGTGCTTTCTCGTTGCGTTTCCCTCATGGATTCGGCAAGTGGAGGATCTCTTTTCAAGCGGACAGCAATCTGCAACCTGGATGTTGCTTCTCTTGATCTTTTCCCGTCCGATTTATCGCTCGCCGAGCGACGAAAGCCACCAAGGGCCAGGGTGAATCACCATGGAAGGCACGGAGTAGAAATGGCCGAACTTTCGGCAGAG
>JAMOAF010000062.1 GCA_023621895.1 Planctomycetota bacterium | reverse complement strand
CCAGGGGCGGGTGGTCATTGCGCTGGAGGGAGGCGGAATAGTGTGTTTTGAGGGGAGGTAGAAAGGGGAGGGTTCAGGGTTCGGGGTTCAGGGTTCAGTTTTTGCTTCGGACGCGTTCCCAAGCTGGAGCCTGGGAACGAGGAAAAGAAGGGTTCGGGGTTCAGGGTTCAGTCTTTCATGCAGTCAGGCCCCACGTGCTGACTGCTGACTGCTGACTGCTGACTGCTGACTGCTGACTGCTGACTGCTGACTGCTGACTGCTGACCGCGGCGCCGTTGTCGGCGCGCGAGTCGGGTGGTACGATTGCGGACAGCGGTCTGAGCTCAGCGCGTGGTTCAAGTCGGATTTGGAGCGTCCACGATGGCGAAGTACCAGGTTTCGTTGATCGAGTTTCCTTCCGGTTGGCAGCCGGAGTCGCCGGACGACGTGCCTCCGGCGCCCGCCCGGCCCACCGGCGTTCTCGCCCAGACCGACGACCTGTTCAGTGCCGTTCGCAAAGCGATCGAACACAACGAAGCGACCGCCGAGGAGGCGGAACGGCGGTGGGCCGTTGTCGTCGAGCCCGGCTGCTGCGGCCGGATTTGGCCGGGCGCGCGGCTCTGCACCCCGCTCCACTACAAGGTGGCGGCAATCTGGTGGCCAACCGGCTGGGAGCCGCGCTCGCCACTCGATGTGCCGAACTGCGTTTGGCGGGCGCAGGGCGAGCCGAACGACGAGGTGATGCCTTATACGCGAGCGCTAGCCACCGTTCAGGCACTCAACCATCAAGGGATGAACATTGCCGCGAGCCAGTGGTTTGTCGTAATCGCGTGCCGTGGCCGACAGCAGCGCGAATGCTCCCAAAGTGGTCGAGGTTTCCCACCGGCCCATCGATATGGGCGGGTAACAGCCGGAGACAGCGCGCGGACATTCCACCCTCCCGTAGGACGGGTCTCCAGGCCCGCCGGTTTATCTCGTGATTTTCCAGCGGCGTGGCGGCGCTGGCGACCTGGTCGCGTGGACACGGCCGGTTGCCGGACACCGCCCGCGGACGGTCCGGCACCCTCTGCTTTGGGCTACGTACCCTACCCTACAAGGCGTAATTGCCTTTTTTCGAGCCAAAGCTCCGCCACATCCGTAACATTTCAGTAGGCCAGACTCCTCGGCCAGCGGCAGTCCATCGAAGGCGATCTCTTCGAAAGGGGCAAACCTCGCACGAGGGGAGAGGGCGTTGACCGGTCGGTTGATCCGTGGATTTCTCTAGCGAACGAGCTGTTCTGCGCGAAGAGCACCGATCGTCGGTCGGCGAAACGATGATGATTCTCGCCCAGCAGGGGCGGGAGGTGGCAACGATGCTCGTACTCTCGCGAAAACTCAACGAGCAGATTTTGATCGGCGATGAGATCGTGATCACGGTCGTGGCGATTCGCGGTGGCCAGGTGCGGCTTGGAATCGATGCGCCGCGGCAAATGCCCATCTCCCGAAAGCCGCCACGGCCGATCGGCAAGCCGGGCCAGTCCGGTTCCACGGCCGGCAGTTCAGCGGCCGACCTCGATACGCCGCGGTGAGCCATCGCGATCAGCCGGCGGTAGAGACTCTTCACCCGGTGGGAAACCGGTCGATCGTGTGGTAGAATCTTTTGCCCGTTGGGGCCGGCGAGATTCGCTTGTCTTCCGCAGGCGCGGAAGGCAGGGTGGCGGCATCGTCGCCAGGGCTTACCATGTAAAGCCGCGAGAGTGGCGGAATTGGCAGACGCGCTGGACTTAGGATCCAGTGGGGCAACCCGTGCAGGTTCGAGTCCTGTCTCTCGCATCTTGTTCGAGTCTTGGGTCCACCGGATCGAGCCGGGGCGTGCTTCCAACGCCTTCTCACCGTTCCTTCAAGTCAAGCAAAGAAAGGTTTCCACGATGAAAACGCTCGCCTCTTCGCTCCTGATTGCCGCCGCCCTGGCGCTGCTGGCCGGCCAAACCGCCGAGGCCGCCGACAAGATGCTCGCCCACGATGTGTATTTCACCCTCAAGGACAAGTCTCCGCAGGCCAAAGCCAAGTTGCTCGCCGCCTGCAAGAAGTATCTGTCCGGGCACCCCGGAACGGTCTGGTTCGCCGCGGGGGCGAGGGCCGAGGAGTTTGCCCGCGACGTGAACGACGCCGCTTTTGACGTAGCGCTCCACGTCGTGTTCAAGGACAAAGCGGCGCACGACGTCTACCAGGTGGCCGAGAAGCACCTGAAATTCATTCAGGAGAACAAGGACTCCTGGGAAAAGGTGCGCGTATTCGACTCGTACCTCGATGTCTCCTCGCACGAGGAAGTCTCCGTGGCCGCCGAGCCCGCCAAGCATTAGCGGGAACGTGCCACGCGAGGGCCTAAGCGCCGGTTCCGATCATTCCATGAACACGCCGTTTGGAGAGGGCAGACCGCTTGACCCGAGCATCCGTTCGTTGCGCCGTACTGCTTGTTTCAAGCCTTGCGATTGCAGCCATTTGCCGGGGCGACCAGGCAGGGCGAGATGGTTTGGCTGAGTCGCGCGACTGGCCCGGCTGGAGAGGACCCCGCGCAGACAGCGTCGCGGACGGCAGACGCCTTCCAATCCGCTGGAGCCAGACCGAGAATATCCGCTGGTCGGTCAAACTGCCGGGCTGGGGAACGAGTTCCCCGGTCGTCTACGGACGCCGCGTGTTCATCACTTCGCAAGTGGAAACGGATGGAAAGAAGTCTCTCCTGGCGCTGTGCTTTGACCGGGACGACGGCCGGGAACTCTGGCGGCATGACTTCGGCTTCGGCGTCGACCAGCGGACCCACAAAAAATCCAACCTCGCTGTCAACACCCCCGCGGTCACGGGCGATGCCGTCTACGTCGCCTTCGGCAATGCGGACATCGCGCGCTACTCCCACGACGGCAAGCTGGTCTGGGTGACTCGCTACATCCCCACGTTCGGCGATCCCAAGATGGCTTGGGGGTACGGATTGAGTCCCCTCGTTTTGGATGATTCCGTCCTCTTCCCCTGGGATCATCACACGGGGCCCTGCTACTTGATCGGGCTCGACAAGAAGACCGGCCGGCCCGCCTGGAAAAAAGATCGCCCGATCGGCACAGCGCATGCAACTCCACTCGTCGTAGAACACCATGGGCAGACGGACATCCTCGTGCCGGGGAAAAATCGCCTGACGGCCTTCGACGCCCGCTCCCGTGCCGAGCTGTGGAAATACGGCGAAGGCGAAGGGCCGTTCAACGGCGAGATCATCGTCAGCCCCGTTTACGGAGACGGGATGGTGTTCCTCCAATTGTGGCGGCAGAGTCAAATCCATGCCATTCGACTCGCGGGCGAGCGAAAGCCGCCGGTGCCCGTCTGGATCAGCGAGAAGCCGGGGCCGCAGGAACCTTCCCTGCTCTACTACCGCGGGCTTCTGTACGCCTTGATGGACAACGGGGTCTTGGTGTGTCTCGATGGGCAGACGGGTAGGGAAAACTACCGCCAGCGCCTCGGCGGCGACTGCAACTCCACGCCGATCGCCAGCGACGGGCGAGTCTACGCAAGCAACAACGGCGGGACGACCTTCGTCGTCGAGGCCGGCAGGGACTTCAAGCTGCTGGCAACAAACGAGTTGGGCGAGAGGATCACGGCGTCTCCTGCAATTTCGGGAGACGCGCTGATCTATCGGACGGACTCCCACCTGTACTCGATCGGCGAGGCTGCCGGCCGCTGATCGGCTCCACCGCTGCAATGCAGGCCAGCGGCTGCCGGATCAGCATCCGATCCAAGAGGATCGCCTTTGAAAGGTGGGCTCGGCGAGCCGCGCGGGCCCTATTTCCGCCCGGCCAGTTCCAGGACCTTGCCCACGATCCGCTGTTCGATCGATTCGGCGAACGGTCCGGGCAGCGATCCCCAGACGGTGGCTTCGCCCCCTTCGTAGCCTCCTTCCTTAAGAACGCGGAGCGAGGGGACGTAGGTGAAGACGTCGTTGGAGTATCCGGCGACCCAGACGGCCGGTCCGGCCAACTCGCGCTTCAGGCGGAGCGAGTAGTCGACCACCACCTCGCCGCCAATCGCCACCAGTGTCAGGTCTCCCCCAAAGCGGACGACCTGCACGGGGCAGGGATAGCTCTCGCGGATCTTGCCGTTCTTGGCCAGCTCGTCGAGCAAGCGCTTGGCGTGGCCGGCAGCCGGCTGCTTGCCCGTGGCGGCCGTCTTCTCAAGCTGTTCGCGCGAAGGAGGCGGAGCGAAATCGAGCGCCACCTCGTCAAACGCGAGTGCCAGCGGGCCGCTCAAGGTTTTGGGTACCGTCTCCAGGGCCGCTTCCACGGCCAGCGCCAGGCTGCGGCCGTGATACTGGGCCAGCTCCTCCGTCCGCCGCGGGTATGGATTCTGGTCCCCGCCGCAACCCTGAACGAACATGGCCATTGTTTCCGGGTGGGCCTCTTCGAGATACTGCTGCGCGTAGCCCGCATAGTCCCCGCAGAACAGGTAATAGCCGAGCGTCGTGTTGTGGCAGGCGTAGCCGAACGCCACGGCCAGGACTTTCTTACCCTCCGGATCGGTGACGCGGAGCACGGGCACGTCGTGGTCGACCGGCCCGTCGGAATAGGGGGCGTTGCTGAAACCTCTTTCCGTCGGCCGGCGGCGGTTCATCGCCAGCCCGCAACGGGCGTGCAAATAGTCGAGCTTCGCCGGCGCCAGCTTGCCGAGAGCCTCGCCCACCACGGCCAGAAGCTTTGGTTGCAGACCATCGGAGTAGGCCTGGATGATCGCTCCCTGTTCGGCGGGCAGGTCCCACTCGGCGGCCCTGCCGGCGCGGACCTCCGGCCCGCAGTGCGTGTGCGAGACGTTGATCAGCAGCGATTTCGGGGCCAGGCCATGCTTCTGCTCGACCTCTCGCTCCATCCACTTGCGCAGATCGCGCGGGATGCTGATCAGGTCCATTGTGAGGATTACCAGCCGCGAGCCCTGCTGGTCCTCGATTGCCAGGGCTTTGGCGAACAGGTCTTGCGCCACGCCCTCCGACGGTTTCTTGCGCGCGGCGTAGCCGGCCATCCACATCGAGCTTTCGGGGGTGATTTTCACCCGGGCGGCACCCGCCTTCCACGTCGGCTCGTCGCCCGACGCACCGGCCCCTATCCCGCCGGCCAGCAAACCGGCCGCCAAAACTGCATGAAAAAGTGCCAAACGTTGCATGACTTGACCTTTCTCTTTCTGGGACAGAGGACTTGCCGCCTGAATCCGCTACCGGGGGCACCCGCTGCGGTGGAACTACCGGTATTCAGGGTATTTTTCACAGCCTGAGGGCGCAAGACGCGTATCCGCCGCCGTACCTCTCGCGTCCCGCCTCAGAGTGCCAGCGCCGGCCCACATGGTAACAAAAGGGCTTGCGTGGCGATATATCCCGAGACATTTGCGCCGCAGCGGTTCTGACCGAGGTTCCGGGGGTGGGCGCAGGACGAAGCAGAGGTTCCCAAGCCGGAGCTTGGGAACCAGGAGAAATGCCGGAGCTTGGGGGCCAGGAAGGAGGTGGGCGCAGGACGAAGCAGAGGTTCCCAAGCCGGAGCTTGGGAACCAGGAGAGAGCCGGAGCTTGGGAACCAGGAAAAATGCCGGAGCTTGGGAACCAGGAGAGTTCGCTTGTCGCTGCGGTCCGTGGCGGGGCAGGTCCGCGAGGTTCACTGCCAGTCGGGCGCCACGTAACAGACCATCGAGTGGGATTGCAGCATGAAACGGTTCCGCACCGGCGGCTCAGGACCGTCGAAGGTGGGATAAATGTCGCCGGGCGGCTTCGCGGCGGTGTTGATGAACAGTCGCCAGGGCAGACTCGTCACGGCGTTGGGGATGGCGAATTCCTGTTCATGGGCGCCGCCGTGAAAACACATCAGCAGGTGGTAGTGC